>JAJTEZ010000030.1 GCA_021298335.1 Saprospiraceae bacterium
TTTATGCGTGCACGACAGGCCGACTGGCACAAACTCTATACGTTGCCCTCTTTGTGGAAATTTTATGCGCCAAGCCGAATCTCTCACGGCTCATATTGGTTTGACGGGGGAACCGAGCAAGAGGTGGCCTGGAAAGAAAATTACCGACTTTGGATGCAGTTTGTCAACGAATACAAAAATAAAGGCGGGCGAGTCACGGCGGGATCAGATTCCGGCTTTATTTACCAGTTGTACGGCTTTGGGTACATCCGAGAACTTGAGCTACTGCGAGAGGCAGGATTTTCTCCGCTGGAAGTCATACGGGCTGCTACGCTTAAAGGAGCAGAAGCATTGGGAATGGATCAAATGATTGGAAGCATTGAAGTCGGAAAAATGGCCGATCTGGTCATCATTCGGGAAAACCCGCTCGCTAATCTGAAAGTATTGTTTGGAACTGGTACCATTAAATTAGACGAAAAGAATGAAGCAGTCAGAGTCGGAGGTGTGGATTATACCATCAAGGATGGAATCTTATATGATGCCAAAAAACTGTTGGCAGATGTGAAAGAGATTGTAGATCGGGCCAAAGAAGAAGGTGATGGTGAGTTGCAGCAGCCCGGTGACAAAAAAGTAAAACCGTAATCAGTACAAAGTGCCTTCCTTTTTGTAAAATTTATACGTGAATGATAGGGTCAGCCCATCTGGAGTTTCAAGAAATTTCGATTTTTTATATCTGTAATAGATGTGGTCACCAATGGTACGAAATGCTTTGTCGTATTTCAGGTCTATAGCAAAGCGGCCAAAATCATATCCTACACAACCGCTAAAACCGTAACTGACTGTACGCAGTTTCTGTACATAATTTTCAAGGGTGACCAGTTGAGATTCCTGATCTGCAAGGATGTGCATAACCGGCCCGACTCCTATTCGGAATCCCTGGCTAATCAGGCCGCCCATCATTTGTAAGTCCACATAGGTAAACTTTTCAGTCATCTGGCGGAGTGGTTGACTGATGTTGGCATAGGTGGTGACGTCAAAAGTCATCGCATATCTCGATATCCAGGCATTGCCTTCAGCGTAAAGCCAACCAAATCGCTTCTGGCCTGTGAGGCCTAATGCTAATTGAGGCGATGACTGAGAAAATTCCACCTGGTGTATGATGTAATCCTTTTCATTGCCGATATAGGTGACTTCCGGCCTGGAGACGATCCATCCTCCCCAGTTGGGTTCATCATAGGTGTTCATTTGTATCAAACCAACAATAAACAAAGCTACAGATTGTTTTTCAATTTCAGGTTTTTTCTTGGCTGAAGGCGATTTTATAATTTTTCAATTACTTTTGCAGGCAAACGATAGTCGCTGAATTTGCATTATGGTACGGTGTCTATATATAGAGTTTGAGATGATGACAAACAAAAAACAGTCCAATGAATAAGCCACTAACTTATGATCTGCGCGGTGTCTCGGCGTCCAAGGATGAAGTGCATAATGCCATCAAACATCTGGACAAAGGGCTCTTTCCCAATGCATTCTGCAAAATCATTCCGGATATCGTAGCCGGAAATCCAGAGTTCTGCAACATTATGCATGCAGACACAGCAGGCACAAAAACCAGCCTCGCATACATTTACTGGAAGGAAACCGGTGATTTGTCTGTTTGGAAAGGAATCGTAGAAGACGCTATTGTCATGAATCTGGATGATATGGCCTGCGTAGGGTGTGTTGATGGCATTGTTCTGTCTTCGACAATTGGAAGAAATAAGCTCTGCATACCCGGTGATGTGATCTCCACATTGATCTCACACACGGCTGCATATATTGACAAATTGAATGCTTTGGGTATAGGAATCACGCTGGCCGGCGGAGAAACTGCAGATGTGGGAGACATCGTTCGTACAATTGACGTTGGTTACACTGCGTTTGCACGAATGCCCAGAAAAAGTGTACGGTCGGTAGACATTCAGGAAAATGACTGGATCGTAGGCTTCAGTTCTTCAGGAAAAGCCAGCTATGAAGACAACTATAATGGGGGAATGGGTAGTAATGGGCTGACTTCAGCACGTCATGATGTTTTTTCACATGAGTACGTGGCAAAATATCCCGAATCTTTTAACCCAATGGTAGATGACGATGTAGTGTATTGTGGCAGTAAAAAACTCACAGATCCCGTGGATATTGCAGGAGAGACCATGACAGTCGGAAAACTTGTCCTATCACCCACACGTACCTACATGCCCTTAATTCGTGAAATACTTTCATTTTCAACCGAACATCTCCATGGATTGATACACTGTACCGGGGGAGGGCAGACCAAGGTCAGCAAATTTATGGATAAAACAATGTGCGTCAGGAAAAACAATTTGTTTCCGATCCCGCCTCTTTTTCAAATCATCCAGGAAGAATCCGGGATTCCTTTGGCCGAAATGTATCAGGTATTCAATATGGGGCATCGCCTGGAAGCGTATGTGTCTTCCAGAGACGTGGCAGACGAACTGATTTCTATGGCTGACTCATTTGGCATTGAAGCGCAGGTGATTGGGCGGACACAAGCTTCAACAGAGCCAGTCATATTGCTCGAAAAAGAGGGACAGACAATTCTGGAATATCGGTATTAACGGAAACTTTCTCTACCAGTTTGTTTTCAGCTTATTGCGGCTTTTCTGTCTTTGTAATGCAAGGCGAATCAATTCATCCAATAAATCCGGGTATGACAATCCGCTGGCTTCCCAAAGTTTGGGATACATGCTAATGCTTGTGAAGCCGGGCATCGTGTTGATTTCGTTCAGGATAATTTCGTTTTGAGGTGTCAGAAAAAAATCAACTCTGGATAGTCCTTCCGCCTCTATGCACTGAAATGCACGAATGGCAAGTTTTTGAATTTTTTTTGATAGACTGGAGGTGATATTTGCCGGAATTTCCAGTTTTGCCCCTGTTGTACTGACATATTTAGCTTCAAAGGAGTAAAACTGTTCCGTGGGCTTGATGGCGCCGATGACAGAAGCTCTGGGCTTATCATTGCCAAGAATGGCGCACTCCACTTCAATGCCTTGGATTGCTTTTTCAATCAGTAGTTTTGTATCATATTGAAAAGCATCACGAATTGCATGTGCAAATTCTTCCTCTGATGTCACCTTGTGCACCCCCACTGAAGAGCCGGCATTGGCAGGCTTCACAAACATGGGAAGGCCTAAAGCCTGTTTTGCGCTTTGAAAGGACACCTGGTGTTTATTGCGTGTATAAATTGTTAAAAAGTCTGCGACAGGAATTCCAGCATCTCGCCACAAACGCTTTGCCACATCTTTATCCATTCCCACTGAAGAAGTCAAAATATCCACTCCCACAAATGCAACATTCACTGAGCGAAAGATACCTTGAATGACGCCATCTTCTCCGTTGGATCCATGTAGTACCGGAAACACAGCGTCTATCTGCGAGATGGTTTTTCCGGTATTTTTGTGTGTAAGGAGGCATTTGTTTCGACTGAAATCCAGTGCAACCTGCATCTTCCCGATTTTTAAGGACAGGTTTTGTACATCTGTCGGGTTTTTCAAATAGTCTGAAGGATTACAATAATGCCAGTGTCCTGAAGGATCTATGCCGATGACGTGAACATCGTATTTCTCTTTATTCAAAGCCGAAATGACACTTTGTCCGGAACGAAGGGATATGGCATGTTCAGGGCTTTTGCCACCAATGAACACTGCTAACTGAATTTTACCCATAACTACTCATTTGTATTTCTTGTACAAAGATAAAATATCCCGACAAATTATGATTAAATTTAATGTCTATAAAATTGATTGTAAGTTTACTACCTATTTAATTAAAACTTCATTTATATTTACACCAATTTTTTTAAAAATAGTATACAATGGCAAAAATCCTGATCGTTGACGACGATAAAAGTATTCGAAAAACCCTCAGGGATATTCTTGAATTTGAGAAGTATGAAGTCGATGAAGCCGCAGACGGGTTGGAATGCATTGTGAAAGTCAAGCAAAATTCGTTCGATGTCATCATCATGGATGTCAAAATGCCCAAAATGGATGGCATGGAGGCCATTGAAAAAATTCAGCAGTTGAGTTCAGATACTCCTGTAGTGATGATTTCAGGTCACGGCAACATCGACACGGCGGTAGAAGCGGTAAAGAAAGGTGCCTTTGATTTCATTCAAAAGCCACCTGACCTCAACAGGCTGCTCATCACCCTCCGCAATGCCCTGGACAAATCGAATTTGATCACAGAAAAAAAAGTACTGCAACGCAAGGTCTCCGGTTACAAGGTACAGGAAATCATCGGTGAGTCGGAAGGGATCGGACATATTAAGTCAACCATTGAAAAGGTTGCTCCGACAGATGCTCGTGTATTGGTCACAGGTCAGAACGGGACAGGAAAGGAATTGGTAGCCCGCTGGATTCATCAATACTCCAAGCGTAAAGATGCCCCAATCATCGAGGTCAACTGTGCAGCTATCCCTTCAGAATTGATCGAGAGTGAATTGTTTGGACATGAAAAAGGATCGTTTACCTCTGCCATTAAACAGCGTTTGGGGAAGTTTGAACAGGCTCATGGCGGAACACTTTTCCTCGATGAAATCGGAGACATGAGCATGTCAGCACAGGCAAAGGTGTTGCGGGCACTTCAGGAAAATAAAATTACCAGAGTAGGAGGAGAAAAAGACCTGAGCGTGGATGTCAGAGTTATTGCGGCAACAAATAAGGATCTTCGTCAGGAAATTGCCAGGGGCAACTTCAGGGAGGACTTATACCATCGTCTGGCTGTCATCGTTATTCAGGTTCCTTCGCTGAACGAGCGAAAAGATGATATACCGGAACTGGTCAAACACTTCATCGCGCAGGTATGTGATGAATACAATGTCGCCCACAAAAAAATAGAACCTGCAGCCATTCATTTGATGCAAGAGGTAGACTGGACAGGCAATATTCGTGAACTGCGCAATGTAGTAGAGCGACTGATCATTCTCTCTGGCAATACAATTACAGCAAAAGACGTTCAATCATACGTGGTCTCCGGAAAATCGGTAAATCATCAGATGAGTGACCTGTTTTCCCGCTTTCAAAGCCTGGAAGAGCTCCAGGCATTCATTGTAGGTGAATATCAAAAGTATAAATCTGTCACTGTTTGAACTGAAATGTCCTGAATATGTCTGTCCAACAAATATTTCAAAACCGTTCCCTGACTCTTTTTGTGTTTTTGTCAGGTTTTTTTGTCGCAAATACGATTGTGGCTGAATTTATAGGGTCGAAGATTTTTTCGCTCGAACCGGTTTTGGGCATGGAGCCACTTTCTATTTCGTTGTTTGGAGTAGATGGATTAGGGCTTAACCTTACTGCCGGAGCAATACTTTGGCCAATTGTTTTTGTGATGACAGACATCATCAATGAATATTACGGTAGACGCGCAGTCAAGTTTCTTTCATATCTGGCAATTCTGATTGTATTTTATGCCTTTTTTATGGTCTATGGTGCCATATCTCTACCGCCAAATCAGTGGTGGCAGTATGAAAGCGGACTTCTGTCGGATCCTAATTTATCCGTATCTGATATGAATCTGGCGTTTTCAAAAGTCATGGGGCAAGGTCTTTGGATCATTGTCGGTTCTATGGTAGCATTTCTGGTAGGTCAGATACTGGATGTTGCGATCTTTCACAAAATCAAACAAGTGACGGGAGAAAACCGCATCTGGCTACGCGCTACAGGCAGTACATTGGTTTCACAATTGATAGACAGTTACGTGGTTTTGATTATTGCATTTTGGGTGGGCGCAGATTGGGATATCACCCGAGTGCTGGCCATAGGTACTGTCAACTATATTTATAAAGCCTCGATGGCTTTTCTTTTGACTCCTCTTATTTACCTGGCGCACCATTGGATTGAAAAATACCTCGGCCATGACAATGCCAAAGTAATGAAGCAGGAAGCCCAGATGACTTGACCTGGTTTCATCACTCCATGTTAAAGCAGTTCCTTCACTTATTCAGAGGTTTTCTTGGGAAAGATGGTATATCTACCTATCAACGGTATTTTATCCTTCGATATATATCGGCTATTCTTTTATCTGTAGCCATCGTACGAAGTCCTTTACAAATACAGGATATCACTGCTTTCGAATTATTCCTGTTCTTTTCCATGGTAGTTACGGCCTTCTGGTCTAACGGAATTAAAAATGCCTTACTGGCCAAATACAATGAGGAAGGTATCCAAAAACAACATCTTGTCCTGGCATCTTATCTCTTTTTACAAATTACGGCAGTGTTGGCTGCTTCGGTCTTATATTTTTTTAGTGAACAACTTTTGCCTTCTATTGTAAAAAACCAATCTAATTTTGATAATGTATGGTTCTATTTGTATGTCTGTACAAGTCCGGTCATCATTTTAATTGAAAATCTACTCTATCTCGAACAAAAGCATAAGGAGCTCGATGTCTACAGCTATTGGTCAGCTGCCTTATCTTTGATTT
Organism: Saprospiraceae bacterium; assembly: GCA_021298335.1. Taxonomy (GTDB): domain Bacteria; phylum Bacteroidota; class Bacteroidia; order Chitinophagales; family Saprospiraceae; genus OLB9. The sequence goes on from JAJTEZ010000030.1 coordinate 6,460, forward strand.
CCATCGCCGTAACTGCCTGGGTGTATGCTGAAATTCAGTTAATTTATCTCGTTTTGTGCGCATTAACCTTGCTGCGGTACGTGTATTTGCTTTCCATTCTTCCTCTTCGAAGTTTCAGTTTTCGCGTCATAGAAACCCTTCGTCCTTACGTTATGTACTGCTTACCTCTTATTTTTACAATGCTTTTAGGCAGCGCCATGGAAATGCTGGATGGGCTTCTTGTGACACATTTTTTTTCACCTGATCAATTTCCAGTGTATCGGTATGGGGCTCGCGAGCTGCCTTTTTCAGCTATGCTCTTTGCTTCACTGGGATCGGCGCTCATACCAGTGGTACAGAAAGATCCAAACGATCATAGTGCGATACGCTTAAGAGTAGCTAGCTATATGGATCTGTTATTCCCGCTTTCCATTGCGGCCGTATTTTTAAGCTATCCGCTTTTTTCTGTGGTGTATGGAAAGGCATTTGCCACATCGGGACATATTTTTTCATTGTATCTTCTGATTATTGCGAGTCGCTGCTGGATGCCGCAAATCTATCCTCAGGCATTTCACCAGCATAAAATACTAATCTTTTCTTCAGTGGTCGAATTACTGGTCAATGTACTTTTGAGCCTCTGGTGGGTCACTTATTGGGGTATTTACGGCCTTGTAGGCGCCACAGTAGGGGCTTATGCCATACAAAAAGTCATTTTAATGTTTTACAACTGGAAAGTGAATCATGTTCTTCCCGGGGATTACATGCCAATCAGTAAATATTTCAGCTACCTGATACTGCTCATAGGATCATTGGTAGCGTCGCTTTATTTTTATGGTTAGAAGAATTGATACTTTCGGGTGCGTTTATCTTTTTTTTGAATTATCTATATGAATTACAGAGACCTCTACCAGCAGTTCAGTGAAAACTTGAATTCTGTCTACGATGCCCGGGAAGCATCAGTCATTGCAAGGTATCTGATTGAGGACCTTACCGGGCAAAATTTCTGGTCTGAGTCAGACGTTTCTGCAGTTGATTTGGCTAAAGTTGAGGAGGCGACTCAGCGATTGCTCAAATTTGAGCCCTGGCAATATATAGGCGGAATTGCTGATTTTTATGGCATGCGTTTTTCAGTTAATCCTTCAGTCCTGATTCCGCGGCCTGAAACCGAAGAACTGGTGTATTTAGCATTGGATGTTCATCATAAAATGAGACTAAAAAACCTCTTGGACGTGGGTACAGGCTCAGGTATCATTGCGGTGACGCTCGCCAAAAAAGGCAACTGGGATCATGTCACTGCCTTGGATATATCACTCGCGGCACTGGATACAGCGAAACAAAATGCAGAAGCTCATCAAGTGAATGTTCAGTTTATGCATACTGATTTTATGAATGAAAGCCAATGGAGTCACCTGCCTTCGGTTCAACTGGTTATATCAAATCCCCCTTACATTCATCCGGATGAAGCTGCATCTATGGATGCAAACGTTTTAAGCTACGAACCTGCTCAGGCCCTCTTTGTGCAGCATGATGTGATGGAGTTTTATCACAGCCTTGCTCGTTTTGTCATGAAGTGCCAGCCTCCAGGGTGTCGGCTCATGGTTGAAATACATGAAAAATACGGTCGGCAAGTTCAGGATGTCTTTGCATATTACGGACTCACACAAATATTTCTGTTTCAGGATTTGCAAGGAAAGGACCGATTTGTTGTGGGAGTGAAGGGCTGAGTTTTTGTAAAGTTTTTGTTAATATTTCCTAAAAGAAAGCCGTAGGCACATCAAAACAAAAGATCTATGGTTTAGAAGTCACTTGATGTTTGTATTGTTCACTTTCAATGATATTTTGGATGTCTCAAAGAAGTCTGCTTGTTTTTGTTTGTTCCCTTATTTTTCTATTTCCTGCATTTCAGGGAAAGACCCAGGCAACATTTACACTCAGTGGCTATATAAAAGACCAGCAAACCGGTGAAACGCTGATAGGTGCCAATATCTATAATGCCGACAATCCAACCCAGGGAACAGTCACCAACACCTATGGTTTTTATTCACTTTCACTTTCCAAGGGATCCTATCGAATCGGTTTTTCGTATCTTGGGTATCAGGACCAGTTTTTTGAGGTGAACCTCGATGGAAATACGAATTTCAATGTAAATCTCAGCGAAGGGGTGGTCATGGATGAAGTCGTCATCTCGGCCGAAAAAGAAGATGCTCGCAAAAATGTCGAAGGTACACAAATGGGGACAGTAGAGTTGCCTGTTGAAAATATAAAAAAGCTGCCTGCAATTTTTGGAGAAGTGGATATTCTGAAAGCAATACAGTTATTGCCTGGAGTGATGTCTTCCGGCGAAGGGAGCTCAGGCTTTTATGTTCGTGGCGGAGGCCCGGACCAGAATCTGGTGCTTCTGGACGAAGCTTTGGTATATAATTCGGGTCATTTGCTGGGCTTTTTCTCGGTTTTCAATGCCGATGCGTTAAAAAATACTACCTTAATCAAAGGGAGCATGCCTGCCAATTTTGGAGGTCGACTCTCATCGGTACTCGATATTCAGATGAAGGAGGGTAATGACAAATCCTATTCTGTGGAAGGTGGTGTCGGACTTATCTCTTCCCGCCTGACAGTGCAGGGGCCGGTAGTAAAAAATAAAAGTTCTTTTATCGTGTCCGGCAGAAGAACTTATGTTCTGGATCTGGTTCAACCATTTTTAAAGGGGTCAAATTTTGAAGGTACCAATTATTACTTTTACGACCTCAATACAAAATGGAACTATACTTTCTCTGATAAGAATCGCATTTTTTTCAGTGGCTATTTTGGCAACGATATTTTGCAATTCCGACAGCCAACACGGGATTTTTCCTTTGATCTGCCTTATGGAACGAGAACAGCTACCCTCCGGTGGAATCACTTGTTTAGTACAAGGCTGTTTATGAATGTATCAGCAGTGTATAATGACTATCGTTTTGAGTTTAATGGCGGTCAGGACGATTTTGTATTCCGGCTGTATTCCGGCGTTAAAGACTGGAACTTGAAAGTCGATTTTGAAAACTACAGAAATGCCCGTCATACACTGAAATACGGGGTAAATTACACCTATCATACCCTTACTCCCAATACTGCCAGTGCGACCAACGGTGAAGTCGATTTTAATACGATTTTCAAGCCAAAATATGCCAACGAAGGAGCCCTGTATTTTTTGGATGATATCAAATGGAGCCAGTCTTTTTCCATGAATGCTGGCATGCGCTTTAGTGTTTTTCAGCAGGTTGGCCCCTATACATCAAAGTTGACGGGAGAAACATATGATTCATTTGAACCTGTAAAAACATATACGGGATGGGAGCCTAGGTTGAGTTTGAATTACAAGATCAACCCGAATCTGAGTGTTAAAGGAGGTGTAGCCGTAACCAATCAGTACATCCACCTGGTATCTAATTCTTCCAGTACTCTGCCGGCGGATGTTTGGGTGCCAAGTACAGAAATAGTGAAGCCTCAGCGTGGTATTCAGTATGCATTAGGCGTTTTCAAAAACTTTGCGGACGATCAGTTTGAAACATCCATCGAGATTTACTATAAAGATCTGTGGAACCAAATCGACTATGCCGATAACTATGTCAACGATATCAGCAGGGAGGTGGAGGACGCCTTTGTCTTCGGAATTGGACGGGCCTATGGTGCAGAGTTTTTTTTGAAAAAAGCCAAAGGCCGCTTGAATGGATGGATCGGGTATACTCTTTCCAGATCTGAAAGGTCTTTTGAATTGATCGAAGGTGGTCGCTGGTATCCGGCAGTGTATGACAGACCGCACGACGTTTCTGTAGTAGCAAACTACAAGCTTTCTAACAAATGGGATGCCGGAGCTGTATTCATTTATGGGACAGGAAAGTTATTCACGCCTGTCAGAGGATTCTTTTTCATAGAGCAGTCAATCAATATGTTTTACGGCCCCAGAAACAGTTCCAGACTGGATGACTATCATCGACTTGACCTTTCTGCTACGTATACTCCAAATCCGGGTTCAAAAAAGAAATTTACAGGTAGCTGGACATTTTCAGTGTACAATACTTACAACAGGAAAAACCCATTTTTCGTCAATTTTGACACAAAAACGAATTCATCTACGGGTGAAAGCAGCATCTCGGGGTCTAAAATCACTATTTTCCCCCTCATTCCTAGCATTACCTATAACTTCAAATGGAATCAAAAATAACGTTTATGAAACTACCTTGTTGTCAAAATGTATGGATGCAGGTTGTTTCCCTCGTTTCCGGAATTATTCTGATATTGGGAATAGGAGGGTGTGAGGAATCTTTTGTGCCAGATACCATACAGACTGAACAGGAAATTGTAGTAGAAGGGTATATCGAAGCTGGTGAACAGCGCAATCCTACATTTGTCTTACTTACTAAAAGTATTCCCTTCTTTTCTACGATATCTGTAGAACAGTTTTCTTCCTTATTTGTGCGAGGGGCGAAAGTGACCGTCAGTGATGGTGTCAAGGAAGTGGTCTTGCAGGAATTGTGCCTCAACCAGTTGCCCGAAGATCTGAAAAAAGAGGTGTATAAGGTATTAGGTTTTAATCCGGATTCGGCGGCTGTAGATCTCTGTGTTTATGCGGATATTTTTGAGCAGATCAAACCGGAGTTTGGAAGGGAGTATAAACTACGGGTCGAATCTGAGGGCAAAGTATTGAATGCGAGTACAACAATACCTGATTCAGTGGGACTTCGTAAGTTTCGTTTTATGGAACCTCCGGGAGCACCCCGGGATTCTTTAGCCCAGTTGATGGTAACAATCTCTGATCCACAAGGTCAAAGAAACTATTACAGATATTTTACGTCTACATCTCGTCAACCAGGATTAATTGCACCGTTTAATTCCGTGACAGACGATGCAATATTTGACGGCAAGGAATTTGAGTTTCCTCTACAGCGGGCACAACGGAGGGGCAGTGGCTTCAACCCTGATGCTTTTGGCTTGTTTTATCGGGGTGATACGATTTCCATTAAATGGTGCACGATTGATCAGGCCCATTTCGATTTCTGGAATACACGGGACTTTAGTGCCAATAGCGGCGGTCCATTTGCTTCTTATACACGGATAGCCACTAACATCGAAGGAGGATTGGGAATCTGGGGAGGCTATGCAGTGGCCAGGTACAACCTGATTGTTCCGGAAAAATAACTGCAAACACTTTTTTTGCTTAAAAAGTTCCATTTTACATGGAATGGTACATTTTTTCTGAATATCCTGCCCAGTTTCGGATGCCGGCAGCAAATGAAGTAAAGGAATCATAAACTTTTTTGGTGAATTCATCCTCAGATGCAAGTTCCCCTAGTACTTCCTGGGTATATTTTTTTAATGCATTCATGACATCCTGACTGAATTGCCTGATCTCCACATTACCTTCCGACTGGATTTTACCGAGATATTCATTGTTTTTTGCTTCAAATTCAGAAATTACCCAAAGGTTCATTCTGGCCGAAGCAGTTTCCAGAATGCTCTTCAAATGAGGGGGGAGAGATTCAAAATCCCTAAGGTTGAAGATGTTTTCCAGCACTGAACCTGGCTCATGCCATCCGGGTGCGTAGTAATATTTTGCAATTTTATGAAAGCCCATGACATAATCGTGGTATGGACCAATCCATTCAGTTGCATCAATCACACCTCTTTCAAGGTTAGTATAAATTTCTGAACCTGACGACAGCACTGCAGTGCCGCCTGCTTTTGAAATTACTTTTCCTCCAAGGCCGGGGATACGCATTTTTAGTCCCTTAAAGTCTTCGATGGTATTGATTTCCTTGTTAAACCATCCGGCCATTTGCACTGTCGTATTTCCTGATGGAAAACCGATCAATCCAAATTTCCTGTAAAGTTCATGATATAATGCCATGCCGCCACCCCGATACATCCAAGCATTCATTTGCTGGGCATTCATACCAAAAGGAACAGATGTAAAAAATTGAGTAGCCGGACTTTTTCCTGCCCAGTAATACGAGGCTCCATTGCCTATTTCTGCGGCACCGCTGCTCACGGCATCGAAAACTTCCAGGCCCGGAATCAACTCGCCGGCTCCATATACTTTAATGGTCATCTGCCCCATCGACATTTCTGCAACCCAGTCGGCAAAAAGCTGACAGGCTTCTCCCAGTACAGGAAAATTGGGAGGCCAAGTTGTGACCATTTTCCATTTGTATTTTTTGGAAATATCGATCTTTTGGATATCGGCTTCACGCTGGCTGCAAGAACCCAGGGCCACGCCTCCGAGAACTGCCGCAGCTGAATGACGAAGGAATTTCTTGCGATCCATACCTGCTTTCTTTCTACAAACTTACTAAAAATTAAAAGCTATTGCAGTATTCTTTGAGATAATTCGCAATTTCAGGTTTCAATTGTATTTTTGTCCAAATACACGATTTTTATGGCTAAGAAATACCACCTTTTCGACGAACCTGCCGCACTTACGGCTGTAGCGGCCTTTCATGACACATTTCAAATGCCTGTTGTTTCTTCGCCTTCCATCCCAGATGCTTCCCGCTGCCAATTACGACTTGCACTACTACAGGAAGAACTGGATGAGATGCGTACTGCCATTGCAGAGTATGACATCGTGGGTGTGGCTGATGCCTTGTGTGACCTCCAGTATGTGCTGTCAGGGGCCGTCCTTGAGTTTGGACTAGCATCCCGATTTAAGGCTCTGTTTGATGAAGTACAACGTTCAAACATGAGCAAACCGTGTAAATCATTTGACGAAGCAAAACGCACGCAAGAGTATTACCTTTCTGAAAAAGCGACAGATTCCTACATTGAGGAACGTGAAGGTGAGTTTTTCGTTTATCGCAAATCCGACAACAAAGTATTGAAATCTATCAATTATTCAGAAGCGAATCTAGAAAGAATCATTTGGGAAGACCTAAAATAGCCTGGTCGCTTTTCCATGCGACAACCAATGGATTCATAACTTTAAACCAAAGCGGGGGCACCAATGACAGAAGTATGCTTCCGGGGTAACCATAGGGAAGCTGTGGACTCTCCTTATGGTGATCGAGTGTCTGGTACTTTTTAATGGCTTTATAGTGATGATCTGAATGTCTTGTTAATTCGTATAACAGAATTCTTCCGGCCTGATGGTCTGAGTTCCACGAATGAAAATGAGTCACAGGTTCGTATCTGCCCTGTGCATTTTTTTGACGCTCAAGGCCATAGTGCTCGATGTAGTTTATCGTTTCCAGCAACAAAACAGATAGAATCGCTGCGGCTGTAACGGCAAGGGTCACCTGTAGTCCAGCAAGGGACACCCACGTATACAAATATGCAGCCTGAAGCAGCGCAAACCAAACGATCTTGTTGTTTAGTAAAGCAAAAGCACTTTTCAGGCTTTTCATTCGGGCGTATTCAATAGAACACGCCGATAGAAAACCAAACACTATACTTCTCCAGTAAAATGAGAAAACCGATTCACCAAATCTTGAGGTGGCAGGATCTTCTGGTGTGCCCACGCGGGCATGGTGTCCGAAGTTGTGCTCAATTGTAAAATGCATGTACAAGCTAGGCAAAAGTAGCAAGCCTGCTGCAAGCCGGGCTAGCCATCCTTTTTTATGTCCCAGCTCATGGGCTACATTGATTCCATTGGATCCCAGTGAAATTCCCGTGCTCAATATCCAGCCTGTCCATTCCATGGTATTATAGGGAGTGGACATCAATTTCTGTACAAAATAAACCAGTACACCATAAGTCAATAATAAGTTTCCGTAAAGCAGTATTGTAAAATAACTGCTTTGATTTTTCCTGTCTTTTTCAGACTCATGCACATTGAAAGCATCTGTCGGAAGTATAAGGTCAATGAGTGGAATTAACACAAAAGCGACAAACACAGTCAGATAACTCAGCAGCCCTCCTTCGGTAAGTGCAATCATTGTACTGATGGGAAGTGCGTAGGCCAGCAGGTATTTTAGGTCGGTAAGCTTCATCTGTCTAAATTTATTTTAAGGCAATAAGACAATTTTTATGGGCGAGGGTTTGTTTGGGTTACCGGGCATCAATAGGTAGGTGCCGGCTTTGAGTTGTGAAATGTCATTCCATCCTGCTCGCATTTTGAGCAGGAATTTTCCGTGCAAATCAGTCAGGTTATATGATTCTGACGAACTGTCTTCAATGAAAATGCTGCCGGAACTTGGGTTAGGGTAGCAACGAAGGTGGCCTGTAGCGAATGTCTGTATACTTGAAGGGGTTGCCAGTTCGTAAGGAGTATTATAAAACGCCAATCCACCCCGCTCATTGCCTACCGCTATTTCCGCATAGCCGTCCTGATCAATATCTGCAATGGATAGGGTCAATTTGCGGCCTTCATAAATGTTGCCGGTGGGGTGGGCGAGGATTCTGAAGGCATCCTGTGCATTGGTGCTTAAATCAGAATAGGTGAAAAGCGAGGCAGCTTCTGTTCCCAATATCATCAGTGGACCATCTTTCGCATTGAAAAAAGCAGGGGCACCATTTTGTGTAAAAAAATCATTGCCGGCAAATATTTTTCCCAGCTGTGTTGTGTTGGGTGGAGTGCCGGGGTTTGATACAAATAACGGACTTCCTTTTTGACCGATGTTGATCAGAAGGTTCAGCTGGTTGTTTTTTTCTCCGAGCACAATGTCATTCAAGCCATCCCTGTTGAAGTCAGTGATAGCAGGCTTGGCATTCTGGCCGATAAAGATATCAAGCCATGGATATTGCGGATTGGAAAAAGCACAAGGCATCTCCTTTCCCGCAGTATTTTCAAAATAAAACAATTGTCCAAAGGAATCGCCAACAAGCAGGTCTGGGTCGCCATCGCTATCGAGGTCTCCCGCTGTAGGAGCAAGTCGGCCTGTGCCTTCCGCTTTCACAGACATTTGCAGATAATCTGGGTCACTCAGGCGATATGCAGGTGCACTTTCTGTACCCTGGTTGAGAAAAAGTACCATCCTGTTTTTTCGAAGGCCGTCCTTCAGCAACATGCCATTCGTGCCTACAATGAGATCTGTCAAACCATCTGCGTTTACATCGCAAAAAGCGGGGTGAGAACCGCTATTGACAAAGACCATTTCGTCAGTCAGGAAGTTTTTTGTCACCAGTCTGAAGCGTGGGCTGGCATCCGTTCCTTCGTTGGTGTAAAGCCAGATGTGATTTTGAGTTTCTCCGTTACCTGCATCGTTGGGGCAGATGATCAAATCCCTTCTACCATCTCCATCAACGTCCAGGTAGTATGAAGCCAGAAATATATCGATGAATGCAGGATTGTCTTCCTGGGGGAACATACTTTCAAAAGATGTGACATATGCCTGATTTTTATTGCCTCCATTGATGAGTTTCTTTATCCTGGAGCTCGCCAGATCTCCAATCAATAAATCCTGGTCGCCATCTCCGTCTCCATCAAACAAGCACAGAGTGGAACCCGCATGCCGTGAGCCCTGGTTTCCGCCGGAGGTGATGCCCAGCGCACAGGTATTGGGGTCATTGCTTAAATTGATGGATTCATTGAATTGATTCTCTGCAAATTTACCCCAGCAGAGGTCTGCCCTCACAAATTTCAAGCTGTCGAGTCCAAGGTTTTCCTCCACGCTTGTGTTTCGAAAAAATGTAGCGAAGGTGCCGTCAGGATCAAATGAAAGGATATCCAAATCACCATCGCCGTCGACGTCTTCGACGGAAGGAAGGTCGATGCTGGAACAATAAATATTGACATATTGGTTGGCGGATGAAAACTGGAGGATCTCAGGAAAGCCATAAGAGAACAGGACTCTTCGGAAACTCAAAACACCTCCTGAATTTCTTGATCCCTTCCAAACTTCAATGCATCCCGGATACACGGTAGAGGAAGAAAAAATATCCGGTACACCATCTTGATTGAAATCACGAATCAGGGCCCAGTTTTCTAGTTTGGGAAATGAAGAAATGTATTCCGGAGCATACCTATAGGTGATTTCACCAGCACTTCCGGTTTTAATAAACGGAAGAAGGACATCGTCCGACTAAAATCCTGTGCGTAAGAATTTGAAAATGAATTACATAGAGCGAATATTTGTATGGTGATTTTTAGTGTTTCGAAAAAACCAAAGTTTTTCATGACATTTGATAGTTTGAGGGGAATCAGTTTAAGTATTTGCGGATAACGTCAAGCAAGGCACTGGTGGGTATGACATCTATGGGGCTTTCTTTCAGGATCTGGATGAAGTCGCGGGTCATGGGTTCTGAGAATCCGAGTCTGAATGCCAAGTCATACAATTTCCGTTCCTCTTCGGGCTGTATAATTTCATCAGCCTTCATGACAAATAGCAGGTGGTACAGAATCTGCATTCTTTCCTCTTCTGATTCCGGTAAGATTTCTTTCAGGTCTACTGAAGAAACGGAATATTCTCGTATCAACTCTGTGTCCAGCCCAAGTTGGTTGCAGACATGAATCAGGTAGGCAAATTCCTTTTGGGACAGATTTTGGTCCGCACGACTTACCTGGACCATCATTTTCAGAAGCACCTTATTTTTTTCTTCCTGAGTCAGGACCTCCCACATCATTGAATTTTCGATTTGTTTGTTAAAGATAATGGAAAAGTTGACTGAATTTCAAGTCGAGGGTGTAATTTTAATGTTTCAGACAACCATTTGTCTTTTTTCTCATTTAATCATCATCAATGACTGAATGTATGCGTACGAAAATAGCTGGTATCGGACATTATGTACCTGAAAAAGTGGTGTCAAACCATGATTTGACTCAATATATGGATACGAGTGATGAATGGATCAGGGAGCGCACAGGCATCGAAAGCCGTCGATATGCGGAAAAGCACAGGGAGACAACGGCGAGTATGGGGGCCAAAGCAGCCAGGATTGCTCTGGAGCGTGCTGGCATTACCGCGGAAGAGGTCGATTTTATCATATTTGCCACATTGAGTCCCGATTATTATTTTCCTGGTTGTGGGGTATTGCTACAGCGTGAATTGGGTGTTACAAACAAAGAAGCCGGGGCCTTGGATATTCGAAATCAGTGTTCGGGATTTGTGTACGGAATATCCATCGCTGATCAGTTTATCAAGTCCGGTATGTACAAAAACATTTTGCTGGTCGGGTCGGAAATGCACTCCATGGGACTGGATTTTTCAGATGAGGGGAGGGCAGTGACTGTCATTTTTGGTGATGGAGCCGGCGCAGTAGTGCTTCAGCCGACAGAACAGGAAGGGCAAGGTGTTCTCACCACTTGCCTGCACTCTGATGGTACTCATGCAGAAGAACTGGCAATGATCAACCCGGGATCACATAGTGGGTATCATTTAGGTACAGAGAAATTTGGGTATCCTGATGTTGATGTACCCGGAGGAACCTTTGTGACGCAAACGATGGTGGACAATAATCTCTTGGCACCAAACATGACCGGACAGCTCGTATTTAAAACAGCAGTGGTAAAATTTCCTGAGGTCATCCAGGAAGCTTTGCATAAAACTGGATTGCAGGTATCAGATATAGACCTTCTCATTCCACATCAGGCTAACTTACGGATTAGTCAGTTTGTACAAAAGTCGCTTCGGTTACCAGACGAAAAGGTATTCAATAATATACAAAAATACGGCAATACTACAGCTGCTTCAATCCCGATTGCTTTATCGGAAGCCTGGGAGGCCGGACTCGTGAAAGAAGGCAATCTCATCTGCCTTGCTGCATTTGGCAGTGGATTTACATGGGGGAGTGCATTGATTCGCTGGTAAAAGAAATACGGGCATGAAGGTAGATATATTGGCATTTGGTGTCCATCCTGATGATGTAGAATTGAGCGCTTCTGGGACGCTTCTCAAACAGATAGAAGCAGGGTATAAAGTAGTTCTTTGCGATTTGACAAGAGGAGAACTGGGCAGCAGGGGAAATGCGCAACTTCGCATGAAAGAGGCGGAAGACGCCAGAGTCTTGATGGGAGCGCTTGACAGAGTAAATCTTGGCATGCCGGATGGTTTTTTTCAACATTCAGTGGAAAATATACTTGAAGTTGTACGTGTGATTCGCCGGTTTCAACCAGAAATCGTTTTAGCAAATGCACTTTCGGATAGGCATCCTGACCATGGTAGAGCTGCCAGGCTTGTGGCCGAGGCCTGTTTTTATGCAGGTCTACTAAAAATCGAAACAAGCGGTGTAGATGATGTTCTTCAGGAGCCCTGGCGACCAAAAGCTTTATATCATTATATACAGGACAGGAATTTAAAAGCCGATTTTGTCAGATGTTTTTCTTCTCAGTTTTACCATCCTGACATGGAAGGTCCCGAAACACCAATTTCTGGTAAGTCATTTCTTGAGTTTTTGTATGCCAAAAATAAAACATACGGACGTGATATCGGTGCGGATTATGCGGAAGCATTTCAAGTAAGTCGAATACCGGGAGTCAATGACTTATTTGATTTAATTTAATCCTTAAACTTTAATGTTTGAATAGGTATTGTGAATTCAAATCTGGTGTTTCCGTAAACGTCAATACATTCCATTCTAACCAGAGGGTCCTTTGATGCAAAGTCTACTGTGAGCAAGCCAAAATGATTGTCCATCACTGGTCCTTCAATTCGGTTTTCATTGGGTGTGGCAAAATACCAGGTAGATGTGATGCCGCTGCTGGTAAAGTCATATAGCGGATAAAGTCCAGGAAATGACTTCTTGGAAATCTCGGCATAATGGACATCTCCTGAAATAAAAATTACACCTTCTGCCCGGCATTTTTCAATAAGTGAGGCCATACGTTTCTGCTCATGTGGAAAGTTTGTCCAGGCTTCATAGCCATTATAACTGATTCCAAATTGCGTGCTCGTTGCGATGATGCGAAGGTCGGCTTTTACTTTTAGGATGTTTTCCAGCCATTTCCATTGCTCCGGTCCCAGAAGTGTGGAGTCAGAAGTAGAATGCGGACTATAATCCGGCTGATAGAAAAACGACGGGTCATCTTTTTTCTCACCACCATATTGTATCAGGTTGTCCCGAAATGTCCGTGTGTCCAGTAGAATAATCTGTATAATTTTGTCTCCGACCGGATGCAGATAGGATGTGTAAATCCCTTCATGATTTCTACGATCTGAGGCTTCGGGCTCCCGAAAAAAATCAAGAAACAGCCTTTTTGAAACATGTTTTAAGGGGTAATGTCTTCCACTGTCATTCCACCCATAATCGTGATCATCCCAAGTTGCCAGGATTTTGGTTTGGCGCTGTAAATGCTGAAATTCTAGTTTGGAGGCTAAGAGCTGATACTTCTGTAGGAGTTCAGTTGTGTCATACGTATCTCCATAGATGTTGTCACCCAGAAAAATAAAATAATCCGGCTTTTGTTCGGCAGCCTGCTTTAATGCTGGCTGAGGCTTATTTTGATCGCCGCAGGAACCAAAAGCTAATTTAAAAATTCTTGACGTCTGCTCTTTCTGCCCAAAAAGAGGGGTGACTAATAGCGCGACACTGTAAACAATAAAAAAACATGCAATGAGTGGCTCTCTGTTGCGTAAAGTGTTATTTGCCATTTACAGGTGTGTTTAGACCTGGAAATACTTGAATTCCTGACCCTCCTTTACGCTCAATAAAGTGGCATAAATTAGTTCAATGACCTGCTCGATATCTTTTTTGTGAGCCATCTCCACAGTGGTGTGCATATATCTGAGTGGCAGTGAAATTAACACCGAAGGAACCCCTCCGTTGCTGTAAGCAAAGGCATCAGTGTCAGTGCCTGTCGATCTGCTGGAAGCGGATCTTTGAAAATCTATCTTTTCTTTTTCAGCCACGTCAATTACCTGCTGCAGCAAGAGATTATGGACAGCCGGTGCATAGGTGAGGCTTGGTCCGCCACCGCATTTGATATCGCCTTGTATTTTTGCATTCACCAAAGGAGTACTCGTATCATGTGTTACATCTGTCACAATGGCCACATGTGGTTTAATTGTGTTGGCGATCATTTCTGCCCCACGCAATCCGATCTCTTCTTGTACGGCATTTACAATATACAGCCCAAATGGCAGTTTCTTCTTTCTTTCTTTCAATAAACGCGCTACTTCCGCAATGCAGAAACCACCCATGCGATTGTCGAGCGCACGACCACAGTAATAGTTGTCATTCAGCGTGGTAAGTTGATCCTGAAACGTGATGACGCAACCCACATGGATGCCCTTTTCCAGGACTTCCGCTTTATCCTTTGCACCCACATCAACGAAGATGTTATCCATGGAAGGTGCCATGTTCTCATCTTTCCCTTTTCTAGTGTGAATCGCCGGCCATCCGAATACACCCTGCACAATTCCTTTTTTTGTGTGAATATTGACGCGCATAGAGGGAGCAATGATATGGTCAGAACCTCCATTTCGAATGACCTGAATAAAGCCATTGTCCGAAATGTAATTCACAAACCAGGAAATTTCATCGGCATGGGCCTCTAT
>JAJTEZ010000031.1 GCA_021298335.1 Saprospiraceae bacterium
TCGATATTGGAACGATTGGATATTTCAGAGATGAGAAAATCACAAAGAAGGAACGTAAAATTGAACGGGATTCCAGCAGCACCGTAGAAAAAAATCATAATTTGGACGTGAATTCTTGGCAGTAAATATTCTAGTTTGTAGCCAACAGAGATATTTTCAAATCATTCGCAATGATTCTGCAATTCCCATTTTTTTTTGCAATTGTAAAAATATAGCAAAAAAAAAGCCCGCACAAGCGGGCCTTTTTTCTCCTTTTCTTAGGATAAATTATTTGTTCACAATAATTTCTGCGCCCAGTTTCTGGGTACCTGTTCCACTCAGGAAGCCTTTGGCAAAAACTGTATAAATCTTACCCGCCTCAAGATTGATGGCAGGAAGAACTAAAGCTACTGTCGAGGTGCCTGCTACACGAACATCCAGATTGTATGTACCTGCATTCAGTGGAGTAAATCCAGTCGACTCCTTAAAAGCTTTATTTGCAAAAACAACAGCTCCAGAAGATGCAACGGCAACGTCCACTGCCGGTGCATCCGGAGATAGATGTACAAATCGCACATGGGCCTTTCCCGCAGCCGGAGCTGTTAAATCATCCACAAGCGCAATCGCCGATATTTTAGATACTGCATCTACAGCAAAAATGGAGTAATTCTTGTCTTGTTCCAATGTGATATCTGCATTGATGACCGAATTGGCCGTACCCGCAACATTGACTTTAATGTTGCGAACTCCTGCATCCACTGTCAAATACCCCGTGTTTGATGGAAAATTTAGAGCTGCAGAATTGACCTTACTGTTGTCTATTAACAAATCAACTCCCGGTGCATCCGGAGAAGCATGCGTTACTAAAACCCGGGATTTTGCAACTTCTGCTTCTTCATCTTTAGAGCATGAAGTCAAGAAAACCAACGAAGAAAGAATTAAGGAACTGGCTAAGACTGAAAATTTCATTTTCTTTTGTTTTAGAAGATTTTGATAAAATTATCACTTCTAAAACGCATACTTTTTGTTTTTGTTTAACATTTGGCGTTATTTAATTAAACATAAATGAAGGAAGTAAACCTTCGCTTGATTTGGTACGATCAGTTTTTTTAACTTACTTTTCAAAAACATTGCACTGCACACATCGGTGATGGATGAATCTTCATTTGAATTGATTATAACAAAACTTCAATTCTCAGTCATCAGGGAATTATAACATTTTTCGAAAGTCTGCTGTTTTATGCATGATTATAATCCTGAATAAGAATCTGACTTCTTGAAATCTCAATTGCAAATATCTACAATTGATACATCAGAAGCACCTAAAATTAATATTTCACCTGATGGATAGAAAATCATTTCTCAAAACATTGGCAGTTTTGCCAGTCACCGCCGCAGCCATGAAACTCCACGAATTACGTCCATTGACCGACCCCTTGCCTAATACACAGGCCATGCCCGTCTTGTTTCTTGGACATGGCAGTCCGATGAATGCCATCGAAGAAAATGAATTTGTCACGGGATTCAGAAATATTGCCAAAACAATTCCTCAACCTACTGCCATCCTGTGTATCTCTGCGCACTGGGAAACAAAGGGCACGTTTGTGACTGCCATGCAGCAGCCACCTACCATTCATGACTTTGGCGGTTTTCCCAAAGAGCTGTATGATGTCAGGTACAACGCGCCTGGAAGCCCCGATCTGGCCAGTAAAACAAAATCGTTGATTACTCAAACGGAGGTAGGCCTGGACGATAAATGGGGCCTGGACCATGGAGCGTGGAGCGTCATCAAACATTTATATCCAAAGGCAGACGTGCCGGTTGTGCAAATGAGTCTGGACTATACCAAACCAGCACAATTCCATTACGAGCTGGCTAGGCAATTGCAAGCACTGCGCAAAAAGGGAGTGCTAATTATTGGCTCCGGGAATATGGTGCACAATCTCGGCATGGTCGAATGGAGACGACTGAACGAAACCTTCGGATTTGACTGGGCTGTGGAAGCCAGCGAAAAAATGAAGCAGCTCATTCTAAGTGACAATCACACACCCCTGATACAATACAGCAGCCAGGGGAGAGCATTCCAGTTATCCATTCCTTCTCCGGAACATTACCTGCCTCTGTTATATTCACTTGCTTTAAAAGAAAAACAGGATTCGATCAGCTTGTTTAATGACAAAGCCCTTGCAGGTTCACTGACGATGACTTCTGTAAAAATTGGTTGAGCGTAGCATGCTTTGTTTATTGAAAAATTTGCCTCCGGTTTTCAGATTGATTCAGCATTGCGAGAGGTAAAAAACTCAGTCGACAATTGGCTTTTTACTCACTTTACTATAAGTGAGTCATACACCACTACCCTGTTCCATAAATGCTTGTATTGCTCAACAAATTCAGTATGTTTTGGATGAACCTGGTATTCGTCCTGACTTTCAACATCGTCAAAATACATCAGAGCTGATACATCATAACTACTATCGATGACATCTCTTTTCTGGGTGCTCGCCGGTATGCCAATGATCAGATCCTTTATCAGACGGATGCGTTTTAATGTTTGCAAGCCACGAATTAATTCCCGCCTGTCTGCATCTGATCCAGGGGCATTCAGCCAGAAAAATACATGATGGAGGAGTTTTTCAGTGGAGCCAAATTTTTCAATATCCAAAGTACTCATTGGCGCACACGCCACAAAAGAGGCTGTTGTGATAAATTCACGGCGATTTTTTGACATACCTGTTATTTTTTTTTGTAACTTCTGCTAAAATACAAAATTTTAAGCGGTAATGTAGCGAAAGTCATAACTTATGAAAAAACTTCTCCATAGCTGTTATTGACTGATTCATGACATCCCTGATATTCCCGGGATTCAATGTCCAGAAAAAAAGTGCAGAAAGTAAAGTAACCAAGACGCCCTTCAGGATTAGGTTAATAATCGGTTCCCAATGAAATGGCACTACCGAAAAAATAACCAGCATCAAACATGTGATCAATAAAAGGATCAGATGAGGTCTGAAATTCAGCGAAAAAGAAAACTTCCTGGAAACGTACAAATACTTTAAAAAATTAAATAGAAGATAAGACAGGAAGGTGGCTGCTGCTGCACCTGAGATACCATAGGCTTGAAGAAAGAAATAATTCAGGATCGCATTCAACACACCCAGAAAAAGTAGGAAATACATGTGTATTCGGTACTGGTCAGAATAAGAAATGATTACTGAATTAATGCCGGTGGCAAGGTCAACCAGTCTTGCTCCTCCAAGAAAAACAAAAACGATGATCACTTGATTGTAGTCTGCCAGCTTCCCAGGCATCAAAGCCAAAATTTCAGGCCACGCAACAAACAGTAGTAAAAATAAAAACACACCACCTGCAGTGCCAAACACTGAAGATTTCTGGTACACATCCTGAATGTTTGCATGGTCATTATTTGCCCAGTTACTTGAAACTACAGGCCCCGAAATCTGATTAATGGCTTTTGTGGGAATTTCCATGACATTGGAAATGGTCATGATGATTGCGTACAAGCCCACGGATTCTTTGTTCAGCATTAAACCAATCATCGCCAGATCAATTTTCAGTGCAAAAGTTGCACCCAAGCTATTCAGAAATGCAAATACCATAAATGAAAACATGCTTGCATAGCTTTTCCGGTTGATCTTATTTAGAGCAGGTGAAACACTAAAACGATCCAGCGACATCAGATAAACAAATAAGGCACACGATACAAGGAAATAGTACAGGATGACCGCAGGCATAAACTGAGATTCCTGTATATACTGGTAGTACACAAGCAAGATGATGACTGGCAGGAATATTTTTAAGCCCACATTGAAAATCAGGTCCGGTACAACAATTCTGTATCTGGACGCCGCATGAAACATAAAAATGGACGAAAAGAGCAATAGAAACGAAAGGATAAGAATTGTCCCGGTATTTTCTTCAAACAAACTAAAATTGGGAAACACCTCACGCAGCCATGAACCCAAAAAGCTATACAATAATGAAATCATCGAGAGTGACAGAATGGAAATCACAACAGCCCCAACGACAGTAAACGCTAAAAAATGTCTTTCCAGCCCTTTTTTGACAAATTCCGGATGAAACTTAATGATCACACCCTGAATGCCTAACCCCAGTAAAGTTACCAGCAAGGTGGCAAAACTATGCAAAGATTGAAAGTAGCCGTACAGGGATTTATCCAATGAATAGACAAACACCACGCTTAAAAAACCAAGGAACGTGCCAATAGCATTGACAATGGAAAATTTAATACTTTGGCGCTGGATAATTCCCAAGGCGTGTGTGATTTATAAAACAAAGGTACAGAATCTTCATCTGGAATTGGGAAAATTCAGGCAGGAAGCAAGAAGGCCCTTAACAAGAGAGTAATGCCAAAAATCTATCCAAGACCTGGATTGATAGAATTACTTATAAAATTTCGATTATTTTTGAAATACAGAGAGAAAATTATATATTTACTATTGCAAATCAATATAATACAATATTTTAGGTAATTTCAACTTGCGGTTGTGGTAGTTTTTGTTCGCTATTCAATTTCGCTTATCCTCTGTTGGTCAATCGTAAATTTACCTCTGCACCTACAAGCCCAGTATTATTCCAGGCACCACATCGCTCCGGCTACGTGGCAATTCTGGAGTAATGCAAATGAAATTGTCATTGCCAATCCAAATGTGCAACCGGCAAATGTTGAAATACGTAAAAGTGACAGTACTCTACTGATCACCCAACAAGTAACAAAAGGCAACCCATTGATTTACAGGCCCATTGCATTGCCTTCTACCCTACCCAGACACCCTCTTTCAAAGGTTCTTCTAGGTGCGGGATTACTGGTCAGCAGCGATAGTCCGGTATCTGTAAATATCCGGAACGTTGCCTCAGACCAGCTGGGCGATGACTCGCGCATCAAAGGCAACGCATCACTGACCAGCTTTGGAAATGCTGGAATCGGCACCAGTTTCAGGGTCGGATATTACAGGGATGACAATGGGCCCAGCCCCATTTATTCTGTCATGGCCTTGGCAGACAGCACTGTTGTCAGAGTAGAAACGGGACAAATCTTTACCATACAGCATGGGCAAAGCGTTTTGTTTTCAGCGCCTCAGGGAAGTCTGGTTGAAACTTCTACGCCTTGTGTCATGACTACCGGATCATTTCTCGATGCGCCAGGCGGCTGTGGTGATGGGACCTTTGATCAGATTCCCCCGATACAAGTGCTTGGGTCCCGCTATTTTGTCGTCCGAACCAGAGGCAATGTCATAGATGAACAATCAACCCTCATCGCTACACAAGACAATCTGATAATAACAGTACGAAAATATAGTGTGACAGGAACCGAAATGGGAGAATCTACATACACACTTCAGAAAGCTGGAGATCTGCTGCGCATTCCCAACGGCGATGGAAGTACTCCGTTTTCCGTAGCTGAAATCTCAGCAAATGGAAAGCTTTTAGTATATGTAGGCTCAGCTGAAGGGTGCGAGGTAGATGTGTCCACCCATTTTCCCGTATCTTCCGAATGTAATGGATCAAACTTTGTAGAAACGAGCCGATTCGTCAACTATTTCAGTACTCCATTGCCTTACGTGGGTTACATATTGACAGCCGATTCTTCCGCTATGATTCTGGCCAATGGACAAGACCTGGAATCTTTATCAGGCAAACGTGTACAATTGGGGAAGTCAGGTTGGTATCTTCTAAAGTTCAATCATACACAATTGGGAAATCCCTCTGTATTGACTCTGGAAAGCCCTGCTAAAATGAATGTATCCATCATCCAGATAGGCGCAGGATTTTCAATGTCTGCGACGTTCTCCAGCTTTATTGAGCAGCCACCCACTCCAACCATACAAACCGTTTCCATCAATCCTTGTGAAGGAAGTTTTGCCACGCTCACTACAGACAGCACTGCTACGCAGATTCAATGGTTTTTCAATGGCAATGCCATTCCGGGAGCAACAGGGCACACTCTCAAGGCAACACAATCAGGCAATTATCACATAAGTTCATTACAGCCATGTGGTGAAGAAACTGAGTCTGCCCCAGTCTCTGTTAGATTGTTTGAACTGCCGGGACCGGATGTCGAAACGCTTCAGGAGTTTTGTTTTAATGCAAAGGTAATCCACCTCCTGCCCAGAGCCGATTCTATCCGCTGGTATTCACAGCCCGCAGGGGGTATCCCTCTGGCCGATTCTGTTTTATTGGAAGATGGTGGCATTTATTATGCAAGCCAGATAATTCAAGGTTGCGAGAGCCTGGCTCGAAATCTGGCAAGGATAAAACTCGGGAAGTTATCAACGGATTGGGTGGCTGAAGCCTGTAACCAATATCTTTGGAATGATACATTTCTGACTACTTCAGGAATCTATCAAAAAAATCTAACAACTGAAGCTGGCTGCGACAGCCTGTCGATATTACACCTTACAATCCACAAAGACACCATCGTGAAACAAACTTTGGAAGTTTGTAATTCTCATTTCTGGACCGCCACCGGCGAGGAACTTACAAGCTCCGGAACATATTATGGGAAATTAAAAACAAGATATGGTTGCGATTCACTTTGTCAGCTTGATCTCACTGTACATCCTTCTTATATTTTGACAGAAGAAAAAACAGCCTGTGACAGCTTCGTCTGGGACCAAAACCAGGAGAATTATACCTCCTCATTGACAACTACTGCCTTTTTTACCAGCGACTTTGGCTGTGATTCCATATATACACTCAACCTCACAATACACCCGTCTTATAGTCAGAATTTTACCCGCACATCTTGTAATAACTACTTCTGGGAAAGTACCAGAGAATTGCTTAACAAATCTGGAAAGTATATATTCGCGGGGCGCAGTCAGGCTGGGTGTGACTCACTTGAGATACTGGAACTGACCATTCATCCTTCTTATGAAGCGGTGAAAGCCGAGTCAGCCTGCGATAGCCTTTACTGGCCCGAAACAAACAAAACTTACAAACAATCAGGACGATTTTCAATGCCGTGGACTTCAGTGTATGGCTGTGATTCCATTATCTATCTGGATTTGTCTATTTTACCTTCCTATGAAAAATATGATACATCCAAAACCTGTGACAGTCTGATATGGGATGTGTCCGGACAGGTACTTACAAACTCGGGAGAATTCATTGCCCGGATGCAAACTCTTTCCGGCTGTGATTCGACACACATGTTACTTCTTTCAGTGTATCCCTCCTTTAAAGGTGAAGAACAAAAAAAACTGTGCGATTCATTCACCTGGAGAGTCAATGGCCAAACATACACATCTTCCGGCATGTATCTCCAAACATTCACCTCTAGTCATGGATGTGATTCGACATACATCCTCAACCTTGAAATATCACCCTCCTTCCTGGACACCATCGTCGTAGAGGCCACAGATGCTTACAATTGGGATATTTCAAATACAATCTATTCGGATTCAGGATATTACATCTTCCATTCACTGACTGAAAATGGATGCGATTCCATCTACATTCTGGATCTGCGACTTCGGAAAAGCAATAAATATACCTGGCCAAATATTATCAGCAGTGATAGAAACGGGCAAAATGACGCATTTACAATTTACAATATTCAGAATCTTGCGCTGATACGCAGATTATCTATATTTGACCGATGGGGAAATCTAATGGCAGAATTTGAAAATATTTTACCCAGCAAGCCTGAACTAGGGTGGAACGGCAAGCGCCTTGCTGAACATGTTGTACCCGGAGTATACGTCTTTACTGCAGATCTTGAATTTACCGATAAAAGCACCGAACAGATAAAAGGGGACATCACCGTAATCAGGTAGGCTGGTTTCTCGATTTCAGTAGTGTTAAAATCCCTTCTGCGACTGACCGGGCATCTTTAGAAGCATCGACACACCATTGCGATTTTTGATAAATGTTTTCACGAGTTGACAGAATAGAAGCCAGCTTGGTGTTGATTTCTGTAGCATCATTGGCAAGAAGAGGCCGGTTTGATGTACCTTGGAGCCGAGAAACCAGGACTTCAACAGGACAATCAAGGTACACAGTAATACCAAGAGTGTTGAGCCGCTCCATCAGTCCAGAATAATAGGGCAAGCCACCTCCAGTAGCCACTACACCCTCATCCATCGACCATTGATTCATCAATTGAGCTTCAAGACCCCGAAAAAAGGCTTCCCCATGACTTTCAAACAAAGAGGATACAGTCTCCCCAGTTGCTTTTTCAATTAAATAGTCAGTATCATAAAAAGGTATCGACAACCTGCTCGCCAGATACTGACCTACTGTAGTTTTACCACTCCCCATCATTCCAATCAAAAAAACAAGCATAACGGTCTGTTGAAAAAAAACGGCATATCCAAGATAGAATATGCCGTTTAAGATTTAGTATTCAATACCTAAAATTAATATCCTGCGTTCTGCGTCAGATTTGGATTTGCATTAATATCCGCAGAAGGGATCGGAAAAATATTTCTATATGCCGCAACTGTTGCCCCTTCTTTGACTCCGCCTTTCCATTGCCATTTGTAGGTCCCGTCCGTAAACTGTCCAAACCGGATCAGGTCAGTGCGACGATGGCATTCCCAATATAGTTCCCGGGCTCTTTCGTCGAGTATGACATCCAGATTCAGGTCCGAAGCAGCAAAATTTCCTGCTGTTCCGGTAAAAGCGCGCTCACGAACTTTATTGAAATATTCCAGTGCCTTGTTTTTATCACCGCCTGATCTCAGTACGGCTTCGCTGGCCATTAGGTAAACGTCTGCCAATCTGAACATTGGAAAATCAGTGTCCGGAAAATCAGAGTCCTTTCCACGAACACCAGTGGAGGTGACGTTCTTAAATTTGTTGACAGCGTATCCATCCGTAAATAAAGTGAGATCTTCTATATCCAGCTTTTGACCCGCTGTATGAAAAAAGCCACGCTTGTCAAAACTCGTCAGCCGAAGTTCATAGGTATAGTCCGGACGTGTCAGGTCCAGCCTGATTTCGTAACCACCTGATTTGGTGATCTGAAGCGGGCTGCCTGCTGCTTCCAGAATGCCATCGGGACCTGTATCACCTAGAGTAAGTGTGTTGGATTTGTTGGCCCGGAAAATGAATGATCCGGTCCCTAAGTCCAGCCTCGCCACTAAATATCCCAGATCGGCATCCCACTTCAGGTCAATGTCTGTGTTTGCACTGCCGGGAATGGCAGAACCCGTGATTGACCATTCCTGCTTTACCGCCTGATACGTATTGTTGTTCAGGTCCACTTTGATATAGTACAAACCTTTTTCTGCCACTTTGATATTTGCGCCACCTGTTTCCAATGTGCCGTCACCACCATTGTCTCCTAGTTTTCCCGACAAAGTGCTGCTTGGGTTTCGAAGAATGACAAACTCCCCGTTGTCTGCCGGGAAATATCTGTAGCCTTCATAAATCTTATTGCTTTTGGCTGAAGCGAGGGTGTTTTTCGTATCTGAACCGTTAAACGGAGTAGACTGAAACGATCCCGGAATATATACTTTCGGATAATTCTTTCCGACGTTGAAGGCAGAAACTATTCCCGTGAGGTCGGCAGGAAACTTCTCAATCAACTGGCGGGTAGTTCTGGAACCACCCCAGCCTCCAGACACACCGGATAAAGCAGGATTCATTGACCCTCCTATACCCGCACGTATAATAAATGTCATTCCTCCCCAAGTACGGGTCTGAACGCCATCAAAATTTACCGGAAAGATGATTTCCTTGGATTTGTTATTATCCGCCATAAACAAATGCCCGTACACTGGTTCCATTTGGTAGCCGGCATTCAACACTTTTTCAGCAAATTGCAAGGATTCTCCATACTTTTTCTGACCAGTATAGACTTCTGCATTCAGATATAATTTGCTCAACAATGTCCAGGCAGCAGCCTGATCCGCCCGACCATATACGTTGGTGCGGGGAGCAGCCAGATCCGCATCAATGGCCTTCAGTTCGTCCTCAATGAATGTAAACAAATCCTGGGCATTGCTTTGTTGTGCAACAAAAGATCCAACAGGATCTGCTTCAGTGGCAAAAGGTACGCTTCTAAACAAATCCAGGGCGTGCCAGTAGCTGAGTGCGCGTAAAAACCTCGCTTCAGCCCGATACCTCTTAATTTGAGTGCGCAAATCTCCGCTGACATTTCGCTGGTCCAGTTTCTCATCTGTTGTTTGACGCAAATATTCATTGCAGGCAGCCACCTGATAAAAAACACGACTGTAAAAAGCATAGATAAATCCATCACTGGCAGTCCATGTCTGGTTATGAAAATCCTTAATAGTCTGGTCATTCCAGCCAATAACTGCTTCGTCTGTCGTAAGTTCCTGATGGTACCAGTACCCCCGGAGATATTGACCGAATCCTTCATCTATGCCGGAAATATCAGCCTGACCTGCCGGCCCCTGCTGTCCTGAAACCGCAAATCCTGCATATAATTTTGCCAAAACCTGCAAATAGGCTGCCTCATTGTCAAATGCGACATTGGAAGTAGATACATTAGGGTCTAAGGGTAGTGTGTCCAAATCCTTCAAACAGCCCGAAAACATCAGCATTCCGCTGACTAGTATCATATGTATAAAAGATGATCTTTTCATTCTATTCATCATTTTAAATCATTAAAAATCAAGACTTATTCCAAACAAGTATGTCCTGGGTCGTGGATAAATATTGTTGTCAATACCATTGCCTATTTCAGGATCAAGACCATCGTAATTTGTCATTACGAAAGGGTTTTGCACTGTGGCATACAAGCGAAGGAAGATGTTCTTCATTCCGGTAATGTTATATCCGGCAGTGATGTGGTCTACACGGAAAAAAGAGGCTTCCCGCACAAAATGATCGCTAAATGTCAACTTTGCCTGATCCAGCACATTTAAATCGACAGCCGACTGGTGAACATTCGTCAGATAGTTTGTCGTGCCATAGATTCTGTTTAGGTATCCCATGTCTGTCTGCACATTATTGTAAACAAAATTTCCCAGGTTGGCCCTACCGGCAAATGACAGATCAAACTGGCAAATACGGAGGTTGTTTGTTATACCAAAGATATAATAAGGTGAAGGGTTTTCATATCTGTATTTATCTAGATCATTCACTACATTATCTCCATTTCGGTCTGCATACTTTCCTTCCAGTAGCTTGCCATTTTCATCGTACAATTGCTGGTACACATAGAATGATGCCGGGCGATAGCCGACACTGTGAATCTGGATATTACTCCCTACCCCACCGGCAATGCCCCCTGTGAGCTGGCCTATGAAAGTGGAGTCATCACTAATGGTAAGCTTTGTGATTTCAGAGATGTTGTAAGCCGCATTGGCTGTCAGATTCCATTCAATATTCTTTGTTTTGACCGGAGTCAGGTTTAAAGTAAGTTCTATCCCTTTTGTCTCCATCGTCCCAATATTGACATCTCCCTGGTTTGAGAGGTTAGAGAGAGCCGGCAAAGGTATGTAGTTCAGCAGGTCGGTGGTATTTCTGCGGTACGCTTCAATGGTACCGCCGATTCTGTCTTTCACCAACGAAAAGTCCAGTCCTAAATTCAAGGTCGCCGTCTCTTCCCAGCGCAAGTCTCCTGAATAACCATTGGCGCGTAACGTCTGGATGAAATCGTCGCCCAGCTGATAAGTAGAATTAGGCAAGCCCAACTGATACTGTCCGATGTAGGGGTAATAATTTCCTCCCAGATTCTGTTGGCCGGTAACACCATATCCTACTCTTAGCTTGAGGTTGTTCATGTATGCGCGGTCTGTATCAATGATTTTCAGAGCTGCCGCAGCTGCGGGAAACAGCCCCCACCTGCTTTCAGGAGAAAAGCGTGACGTACCATCATTACGAAGTGTGAAATACAACAAGAACCTGTTATTAAAATCGTATTGCAGACGGCCAAAAAAGGCAAGCAGGTAGAGCTCTTTCTGGACATTGTCCCGCTGTTCAGTTTTTTCGGGTGATTCTTTGGCATTGGTATTTTTATAGGAGAAAGTCTCATAGAATCTTTGCCAGGAATATCCCCCCATCAATTCAAAGGTATGTTTACCCAGGCTGCGCTTGTAATCCATATAAAACTCCAGCAATGAATTTTTCTTGGTTTGCTCATAGCGATTGTTGATTCCACCACCATATATTTCATCGAAGGCAAAGGATGCAAAATCGGGAATGACAAGCGTCCCCTTGCCCATAGAGTAATCATAAGCCAGATTTAAGTTCATTCGCAAATCAGGTATTGACTTAAATCTGTAGTCTACTGTTGTGTTGGCGATGTACTGGTTGACTGTAGAGTTATCATCTCTAAGCATCAGCAAAGCCAGGGGATTTGCAGATGCCAGTGAATTAGGATTTCCGTTGGGCAAGGTCCATGCTTCATATCCTCCAAAACGGCCTGTGGTATTGTAGACAGGTTTGGTCGGTGAAAAACTCAGTGCAGAACCAATAGCACCTCTGTCTGCGAAATGGTTTTTCGATAGACTGGTTTTCAGACCTGCCTTCACCTGAAGTCGGTTGTCAAGAAAACCCGGTGTAAGGTTGATACCAGTAGAAATTCTGTTGAAGTTATCGGTTTTCAAAAGACCATCCTTGTCTGTATAGCCCACGGAAACTCTGTAAGGGATGGATCCGATACCTCCTGCTACACTGAGGTTGTGGTCAGTGGCCAAAGCCTGCTGATAAATCTGGTCCTGCCAGTCAGTATTTACAGTATCCAGCAAGGAAACGGCTTTTGCCTTCAGGTCAGGCTTCATGAAAGTATTGTTTGTGACAACATCGCGAAATTCGTCGGCCGTAAGCACATCTACTCTGTTTGCTGTCCGCCCCAATGATACGTTTGCGTTGTAAGAAACTTTGACTTTTTTGCCTAACTGACCTTTCTTTGTTGTGATGAGGATGACACCTCCTGAAGCCCTGTTACCGTAAATTGCCGCAGCAGAGGCATCTTTCAGCACAGTAAATGTTTCGATGTCGTTGGGGTTTATGATATTCAACGGATTCCGACTGCCATTTACTCCCCCGTCGTCCAATGGCACACCGTCAATGACGATCAAAGGGTTGTTTGATGCACTCAGCGAGGATTCGCCCCGAATTCTGATCTTCGCACCACCACCTGGACTGCCGTCAGTGGTGATAGCTACCCCGGCCACTTTACCTGCAAGCAGTTCCTGCGGCCCCGTTATTGCTCCTCGGTTAAAGTTCATTGAACTTACACTTTGCACAGAACCGGTGGCATCTTCCCTCTTCACTGATCCATAACCAATGATGACAACATCTTCCAGTACCTGTCCTGGAGACAAGCTTACGTTTACGACGTTTCGGCCATTGATCAATTCCTCTGTTGAAGCATATCCGGCATAACTAAATACGAGAGTCGTAGTACCCGGAGCCACTTCATACTGGTATGCACCATCTACATCGGAAATTGTCCCTGAGGCAGGGTTTTCTTTACTGACAATATTGGCACCAATCAATACTTCACCCGTTTGTGCATCTTTAAGCACTCCAGTGATGATTTTTTGGGCATGAGTAGAGAGGGCTGAGAAAACAATCAGCAAACAGGTAGCCAATCCCCTGCTTTTACTGAAAAAAACATACTTCTTCATGCGGCTTTGTTTAATGATTTAATGGTCCAAAATTAAGGAAACTTTTTACTTTGTGTCAAGTTGACATCAATTTTTCAGAAAACAACTTCTGCAAAGCATTTACTCACACCATGCCGCTATTAGAGATTAAAAAAAATGCCCGTTATTGTCAATTTGACATTAATTTAATTTTATATCGAGAAATTAATTATTTACAGAATATAACGTAATTATTATCAATTAAAATTTAAAAGATTAAAATAAAATTTGATATTTTAAAAGCTCCGGGAATATTGCACTTTCATGGTTCTTTTCCTCATTTTTCTAATTTTTACCCGCTGTTTTTTCGAATCAGAAATATTCTTTACATTGTGTCGTAATTTATCCGTTAAAAACCATTAAAGCCCATTCTATGAGATCCTGTGACAGGGTTGTATTGATGTTGTGTATCCTGACGGCCGTTTTTACTCAAACCTTATCAGCCCAGACGTTGCGTGGCGAAGTAGTAGATGTAAATACAGGAGACCCTTTGATTGGAGCAAATGTGGTAGTAAAAAATGACCCAACAACAGGAACAGTCACAGACTTTGACGGATCTTTTGAATTTAAGGTAGATGCCTTACCTGTGGTACTGAATGTCTCTTACATTGGATATACGGCAGTAGATGTAAGCATACAAAATGCTGGTCAGAAGATCGTCGTAAAGATGTCGGAGGATGCGGTGACCATAGACCTTGGTGTCGAAATCAAAGGCCAGAGAATTTCAGAAAAGCAAAAAGCCGCACCCCTGACAGTCGAATCACTGGACGCCATCGCCATCAAACAAACTGCATCCACAGATTTCTACAATGGGCTTGGATCTTTGAAGGGGGTAGATCTCACCACAGCCAGTCTTGGTTTTACGGTTATCAATACACGTGGTTTTAACAGCACGAGTCCGGTGCGCTCATTACAAATTATAGACGGAGTAGACAACCAGTCGCCAGGATTGAATTTTTCTTTAGGCAACTTCCTGGGCGCGCCTGAACTAGACATTCAAAAAGTAGATTTAGTGGTAGGCGCAAGTTCTGCATTTTATGGACCCAATGCATTCAACGGTGTCATCAGCATGGAGACAAAAAATCCTTTTTTTAATAAGGGCTTGTCGGCATCACTGAAAGCAGGTGAAAGAAATTTGTTTGAATCAGCTTTCAGGTATGCGGATGCACTCAAAAATAAAAACGGTCAGGATGTAGTCGCTTTCAAACTCAACTTCTCCTACCTCCGGGCTTACGACTGGTTAGCCAACAACTACGACCCAGTCACAGAATCAAATGGCAATTCAGTATTCTCGCCTTCTCAGAATCCGGGAGGATTTAACGCAGTCAATGTGTATGGGGACGAATATTTTGGTTCCTATTCTTCTCTGTTTGACGCCCGGACCGGCCTGAATACATTCCACCGAAAAGGCTATCAGGAAGTAGATCTTGTTGACTACAACACGCGGAATATTAAAGCAGGTGCAGCTGTACACATTCGCACACAGCCTTCCAGAGATTTTGAATCTCCGGAATTGGTGTTGGGCTCAAATTTCGGGTATGGCACCACGGTGTACCAGGGAGACAACCGCTTTAGCCTGCGGGGCATTCAGTTTTACCAGCATAAGGTTGAATTCAGAAAGAAAGACAAATATTTTATCAGGGCCTATGCAACACATGAGGATGCAGGGAAATCGTATGACCCATACTTTACCGCACAAAAACTGATTGAAGCTGCGGGCGACAATGAAGCGTGGCAAAATAGTTATGTGCAGTGGTGGTCGAGAAATGACCT
>JAJTEZ010000032.1 GCA_021298335.1 Saprospiraceae bacterium
AGACCCGAAATCAGGTACATATAAGACGCCATGGTTGAGGAAGTAAGTCCAGTATTAGCAGCCTGCAGTTGTTGCCAGGCAAAGATTTGCATCGTCAGAAATCCTATGGTCAGAAACAGTGCAATCCAGACTGAAGACCGGAACTTTTGTGTATTGTCCAGGGCATAGGCGCGCTGTGCCCGCACTAACAGGAGGCTTGTTCCGAGAATAAAAAGTGAATTGACAAAAAACAAGGATGGCAGCCTGACAGGAGGAACACCCTGCTGGATCCGATTGTATAGGTAGGCCCCGGTAAAACCCAGAAATAGGGCTGTGATACCGGCTATGACCAAAGTCAATATGATGTAATGCGGGTGAATCAGATAATTGCGTCGGGGTACCATACGGTGTGTATTTGCAGGTAAACCACGGATTCTATAAATTGTTGATGGTTTTTATTTTAGAATTTTATGAGAAGTTGGATCGTAGTTTGTGATTATTTCTTCGAAACGTATATTTGTGTTTCCTTGACACCTTAGTTATGCTGCCTTTACGCGACTCCAAATTTTCTTTTCATTTGCTGTTATATATAGGATACTGGATCTTTTCAGGAATGTGTGGCGTTTGTTACTCTCAAAATGCGTTGGTCGGTTCCGGTTTTACCTCTGGATGGGGCGGCTCTTCCTGCCCTACAGGGAATGGAGATTTTAGCTATTTTTCAGCCGGCCTGGGTGGGAGTTATGGGGCTATTTTACAAGCTCCGACTACTGGAAACAGGTATTTCCGATTGGGAGTAGACTGGTCCGGCACGACCTCTCAGCTGACAGTCAATCCGGGGAGCGATCTAGCTGTACAGCCTTCAACGGAATATACCCTGAATGCCGCCTGCACTACCTCCGGGGCCCTTTATTACAATGTTCCTTCGACGTCATATAGATATGTCTTTAAAACAAAAAATGCCGGTACAAGCCCTTCCCGCGAATGGCTATTTTTTGAAGTTCAGGGTGCAGTACGAGAAATTTCGTATGTTTCCCAAATGCCCGCCTCACAAGGTGTATCCCCAGCGTCGACCGTGGAGGTTTCTGCGTATACCAATGGCTCTTTAGCTGTCGGCCAGGCTGTCTACTTAAGGTATACAACAAACAATTGGTCCGGCTCTACGATAATGCCAATGACTTCCAATACAACGTTGCATACGGCCACTATTCCTGCATTTGCAGCCGGCACAACGGTAAAGTACTATGTATTTACCTCGGGAAGCAACCTTAC
This sequence comes from Saprospiraceae bacterium, assembly GCA_021298335.1. Lineage (GTDB taxonomy): Bacteria > Bacteroidota > Bacteroidia > Chitinophagales > Saprospiraceae > OLB9. The sequence goes on from JAJTEZ010000032.1 coordinate 1,249, forward strand.
CATCCCTCATGACAAGGCAGACTGGTATACCATCAATGCATTCACCAATGGCGGGTCTAATTTCAATTACACAGTTACGCAGTCGGGAAGTGCAGCCACAGTGACTCCGTCCAATCCCAATGATCAGGTTTCTGTAACAGTTTCGTTTGATGCCACGGGCACAGAACTCGAGGGCTCAAACAAGGTCTATTTTCATGCCGGAGTAGGGATTTATCAGGCTTTTCCCGCACAATTTCATTATACAAAAGGCAACTGGGGCCAGGATGATGGGGTAGGAGAGATGACAAGCCTGGGTGGTAACATCTGGCAGATCGTCCTTTCCCAGGGCCTGAGGTCATATTTTGGAGTGCACGAGGACAAGGACATCTTCGGACTGAATTTTTTATTTCGAAATGCCAATGGTGCCTTGAAGGCAGATAATAACGGCGCCAACTTTTTTCATTCTGTCACCCCGGGAGATTATTTTACCATTACCTCACCGGTGAGCGATCCCCATTTTGCGCAAATCAACCAAAATTTTGATGTGACCGCGGCAGCCAGTACAAGTGCTTCTGCCTGGCTTCTGACAGAAATCCATCCGACAACGGGCATAGCCCTGGATACACTTGCCAGTGCCGGTGCGTCAATTTCATTTTCTGCCGCTATTTCTGTGTCCAGTGTGAGCCTTCGGAAATTTCGGCTTAAGGCAACCTTTGGCGGAATACAAAAGGTGAAATATTTTTCAGTGCTTGGTTACGATTCGTTTACTGCCCTGCCTAGACCTTCCTGGGTGAAACCGGGCATCAACTACCATGCAGGTGATCCCACCAGGGCAACACTGGTCCTGCATGCGCCCACGTACACGCGCTTCACAAAGGGCAATGGTACGATTTCCGGCACAGGAAACACCACTCCAAAAAACTGGGTCATGGTTTTGGGTGATTTTAATGGCTGGATGCCTTCGGTAAGTGCACTCATGCACCGCGACCGGGATGGCTGGGACGGCAATGTAGATGCGGATGGCGACGGCGACCGCGGCGATTACTGGTGGATTGAACTCAGCGGCTTGGTTCCAGGGCAGGAATATGTTTTTCAATATCTGGTGGATGGACAGCTGCGAGTTGCAGACCCATATACAGCAAAAGTTTCCGACCCGGATGATGTATGGATCACCGAATCTGTCTATCCAGGTCTGATTGACCATCCTTCTCAGGCCAGTGGAATTGCCTCGGTATTGCAGACCAGTCAAAATGTGTATGCTTGGAAAGCTTCAGCCTTTGATAAGCCAACGATCAATCGCTTGCATATCTATGAGCTTTTGTTTCGCGATTTTACCGATGAAGGCACTTATCTGGCGGCCATTGACAAACTCGACTATATAAAAGGTCTGGGAATCAATGCGATACATGTCATGCCGGTATCTGAATTTGAGGGCAATTCAAGCTGGGGATATAATCCGAATTTTTTCTTTGCTGCCGACAAAGCGTATGGCCCTGCAGAACATCTGAAAAAATTTGTGGATGAATGTCACAAGAGAAATATTCAGGTCTTCAATGACATTGTACTCAACCATGCATTTTACACCAATGTGATGGCGAGATTGTACTGGAATCAGTCGCTCAACCGTCCAGCTGCGGAAAATCCATGGTTTAATGCTGAACACCGTATGGTGGCCGACCAGGCTGGGTGGTGGGGAGCTGATTTTAACCACGAAAGCGAGCACATGCAGGTCTTCACAGACAGAGTCTTGGATTACTGGATCGAAGAATTTGGTTTTGATGGCTTTCGGTTTGATTTTACAAAGGGATTCGGACAGTCAACCCCGAACCCTTCTGATCCATGGGCCAACAACTACAACCAGGACAGGATTGACTTGCTGATGCGCATGGTGAATGGAGTAAAAAGCAGGCATCCGGGTACTGTCATTATTTTTGAGCATCTGGCTTCAAATGCTGAGGATAAGGTTCTTGCCGATCAGGGCATTTTGATGTGGTGTGGTGTGGGCCATCACAATGATCTCATGATGAAGAGAGATTTGGATATGAACTTTTTCAGTATTTCAATGGACCGAGGACTCTCGAAAATATCGTAAAAAGGCTGAAGCTTGCCCTTGGCTTCAACCTCTTACTTCCTGGTCCGCGAATGATCTGGCAGATGCAGGAGCTGGGTTATGACTATAGCGTATTTTATAATGGGAAAACCGGAGAGAAGCCCCCTCGCTGGGATTACTTTGATATACCACAGCGCAAGCAGCTTTATAACCTGACGAGTGTGCTTTTAAAATTGCGCAACCGCTATGACATACACGCTACAACGCCGGATTATGGTAATATTGGTCTGGGTGCCGGCAATATCCAACTGCCACGGGTGATGCGGTTGTCTTCGGGAAATGGATCTGGAGCAAAACATGTCATAGTGGTCGGTAATCTGGATCCTGTCAATGGTCAAGATGTCTGGCCAGGGTATGATGTGGCGGGTACATGGTATAAATACAATGGAGATCCTGCCGTTGACGGAACATCGTTTTCAGTCACAAATCAGGGCAGCAGCTATTTTTTGCAACCTTCCGAAGTAGTGGTGCTCACTAATTTTTCAGTACATGAATGTACCGACGTACGATCGGTGGCAGACAGTGGCCCAAACACTCTCCGAGGAGCTGTGGAGTGTGCTGCATCAACGGATACCATCGTCTTTGAGTTTCCGGTCTATAATCAGGCCATTGACTTGGTGAGCCCGCTAATCATCAATAAAAACCTTACATTTCGGGGTTTCCCTTTTCGAAATATCACCATCAGCGGTACAGGGCTTACAGACCCTGTCTTCTCAGTTTCCGCCGGCAACACTGTCACAATGGATGGTCTTCGAATCACTTGCAGTCAGGGAAATGCGCAAGGACGATGCCTTGTAAATTCAGGTGTTTTGACCTTATCCAATGCTGAACTGGATGATCTGATGGGACTGAACGGCTCATCGGTTTTGAACCAAGGCCAGGGACAGATTGTTATTGAAAGGAATGTTTCTATCCTTCGTTAATATGCGAAAACGTTTTTCATGAAGATCATATGTATCGGCAGAAATTATGCTGACCATGCCAAAGAGCTCAACAATCCTGTGCCTGAGGCCCCGTTATTGTTTATGAAACCTTCTACTGCGCTTTTGACGGAAGGGAAACCATTTTATCATCCTGATTTTTCCTCAAACATACACTATGAGCTGGAGGTTGTGTTGAAAATCTGTAAAAACGGGAAAGCTATACAGCCGCAATTTGCTGCTACATACTTTGAGGAGGTTGGTCTGGGCATTGACTTTACTGCGCGCGATCTTCAGGATGTCTGCAAGCAGAAAGGGCATCCCTGGGAGATTGCCAAGGCTTTTGATCACTCCGCCGTTGTGGGCCAATTCGTTTCAAAAACTTCGATGCCCTCAGGACACATCCGCTTTCAGTTGATAAAGAATGGTATTGTTGTGCAGGATGGGAATACCGAAGATCTTATTTTCTCATTTGAATATCTGATCAGCTACATCTCGCGCTTTTTTACCTTACAAACAGGTGATTTGATTTTCACAGGCACACCGGCCGGCGTAGGAAAAATTGCTATTGGCGACAGGTTGGAGGGTGTTCTTGAAGGAGAAAAAATTCTTGAATGCGAAATAAAGTAAATCTTTCTCAAGTTTTACAATATTTTATTGCCTGATTATGTTTTATTTGAAGGTCTTTTAGCGCTAAGTATGGAATTTTGCCTGAAAAGGATAAATCATTGCCATTATATGTTGGTACAAGGTTGATAAAAGTCGTATTTTTGTCACTCATCTTAAATTACTCACACTCATAAAACACAAGGTATGCCTTATTTATTTACATCTGAGTCTGTTTCTGAGGGTCATCCTGACAAGGTAGCTGACCAGATTTCAGACGCCTTAGTGGATCATTTTCTGGCTTTTGACCCAACGTCTAAGGTAGCCTGCGAAACTTTGGTTACGACCGGTCAGGTTGTGCTTGCGGGTGAGGTAAAATCTACGACATACCTTGATGTACAGCAAATTGCGCGGGATGTTATAAAAAGGATTGGATACACCAAATCCGAGTACATGTTTGAAGCAAATTCCTGCGGTGTTTTTTCTGCTATTCATGAGCAGTCTCCGGATATCAACCAGGGTGTGGAAAGGAAAAATGTAGAAGATCAGGGAGCGGGAGACCAGGGAATGATGTTTGGCTATGCCACCTCAGAGACAGCGAATTATATGCCTTTGGCACTGGACTTGTCACACCGAATTCTGCAGGTCCTTGCCTCGATTCGCAAGGAGGGAAAGGTAATGACATATTTGCGCCCTGACGCCAAATCTCAGGTTACGATTGAATACTCTGACGAAAATAAGCCTTTGCGCATTGACACAATTGTCGTTTCCACTCAGCATGATGAGTTTGCAGCCGATGAAGAAATGCTGGCTACAATCCGCCAGGATGTGATTCGTATCGTAATTCCGCAGGTCATGCAAAGTTTGCTTCCGGAGACGCAAAAATTGTTCACAAATGATATCACATATCACATTAACCCTACAGGCAAATTTGTGATAGGTGGCCCGCACGGTGATACCGGCCTGACGGGACGCAAGATCATTGTTGACACATACGGAGGCAAAGGAGCCCATGGGGGTGGAGCATTTTCAGGCAAAGACCCTAGCAAAGTAGACCGTTCGGCTGCCTATGCCACTCGGCACATTGCAAAAAATCTGGTTGCTGCCGGAGTTTGCGACGAAGTACTCGTTCAGGTTTCCTATGCCATCGGAGTGGCCCATCCTACCAATATTTATGTAAATACCTACGGCACCTCAAAAGTAGGTCTCAAGGACGGAGAAATCGCGCTCAAAGTCAACGAGTTGTTTGATATGCGGCCTTACGCCATCGAAAGGCGTCTGAAACTAAGGAATCCAATGTATTCTGATGCGGCTGCCTATGGACATATGGGGAGATCACCTGAGGTCAAAACGCTTGTGTTCCGTGATGGTTCAGGGACAGTCAAGCATCTGGAAGTCGAAACATTTACCTGGGAAAAACTGGATATGGTAGATGCGGTTCGCTCGGCATTTCAAATCAAGTAATGCCGTGATAATACATGACAATTTGTGACCGCAAAGAAAGGCGGTCAGCCTCGCAATTGTATCCTCAATTTGATGCCTTTTTTTGTCGTGTAGTGAGGGGAATGTAATTTTTTACACATTATTTTAGAAAATACATAGATCCGGTCAGGTTCTTACCTGACTTTTTGTATATATTCGTAAGACCGAAAAACAGCCAGCCATTGGAAAATCAGAACCCCAGTTTGGAAAATCGCCATTTCAAGTTTAAGGAACTGAAAGTGTATTCCTCTACGGAGTGGCTAGCAGAAAACCGTAAAAAATACCGACAGGTCTTCGATCGCTTTGAGACGACATATATTTATGCTGAGCTGTCATTTTACAATAAACTTTTTGACGTTGACAATTGGGAAGTACAGATAGAATTAAAGTGTTTTGAGCTGAAAAATAATCGGAAGCAGGTTTGCAACCTGACTTTTAAGAAGAAAGTCAGCAAGTTTGATAACGTGGTATTCATCAGAGAAGGCTGGGGAAATAAAAAAGAAGGGTCTTTCTGGAAAAAAGGCACCTACTACTGGGAAGCCTGGATTGAAGGTGAAAAGGTAAGTACCAAATATTTTTATGTAGAAGATATTGGTAATGCAGTGGACGTAGAAGGGCAGAGTCCCTATGTTTCACTATATTCCTTGCGGCTTTATGAAGGACAGTATGATGATGTGATGGAAGAGGAGAGAGGGTACCTGACTATGTTTTCGGCTGAAGAAACCCGATATGTATATGCTGAAATCTTTTTATCCAATCTAATCCGGACAGACAACTGGCATTGTGAGGTCTTTGTAAAATTCTATAATGAAAGCCGTGAATTGAAAGGTCAGGTGATCCGCTTACAGAACGTGAAGAAAGATGATGAAATCATTCGCCTGACAGCAGGTTGGGGTGCCAATTCCAAGGGATCCTGGAAGGAGGGGAAATACAGCATTGAAGTGATTTTTATGGATACTTTGCTGGCGGTGGCAGAGTTTGATATGGGGGATGAGTTTTTAGAGGGTCTTGTACCGGTGTACCTTCCGGACAGAGCCTTCCCTGTCAATGGAGGAGAAGTCATCATTCCTGAAACGTTTGAAGAGCTCCTCGCACGGCTGGACGCGCTGGTGGGTTTGCAGGAAATCAAGCAAAAGGTAAAAGACCATGCTACATATCTGGATTTTTTAAAAATCAGAAAAGAAAAAGGCTTTCGGGAGAATGAAAAAATCAATATTAACTCAGTGTTTACGGGGAATCCGGGTACCGGAAAAACGACAGTTGCCAAAATGATGGGCATGTTGTACCGTAAAATGGGCCTGTTGAGCAAGGGACACGTTTTGGAAGTAGACAGGTCAGATTTGGTAGGGGAATACATTGGACAGACTGCACCGAAGGTCAAGGAAGTGATTGAAAGAGCCCGAGGGGGCATTTTGTTTATTGACGAAGCGTATGCCCTGGCGCGTGCGAATGATGACTCAAAGGATTTTGGCCGTGAGGTCATTGAAATTCTGATGAAAGAGATGACGAGTGGAAAAGGAGATCTTGCTGTTATTGTGGCGGGTTACCCAAAGGAAATGAAGCATTTTATACAGTCAAATCCTGGCTTAAAATCCAGATTCAAACATTTTCTTGAATTTTCGGATTACCTTCCGCAGGAACTGGTGAGCATTGCTGAAAAAGTGGCACAAGAAAAGGAGATTCATTTTTCAGATGAAAGTTTTTCCATCATTCGGGAGATGATCACTGAAGCCTACCGGGACAGGGATAAATCCTTTGGGAATGCCCGATTCGTGGAAGATCTTCTCGAACGGGCAAAACAGCAAATGGCCATGCGTGTCATGAGTCGCAAAAAGCCTTCCCGACTTACCCGATGTGAATTATCTGAAATTCAAGTTTCTGATGTAATTTCTTTACGGCCTAAAACTAAAGGCGATATTGCAGAAATTCCCATCGATGAAGTATTGCTGCAAGACTCTTTAAATGCTTTGGATGCTTTAACCGGCATCGAAAATGTGAAAGATAGGATTCATGAGATGGTCAACCTAGTCCGTTTTTACAGAGAAACAGGTCGAAACGTGCTTTCGGGTTTTTCAATGCATTCAATTCTCGTAGGTAATCCGGGAACAGGCAAGACAACTGTAGCCCGGATTCTTGCCCGAATATATAAGGCATTGGGTATCCTGGAACGCGGCCATATAGTTGAAACAGACCGGCAGGGACTGGTAGCCGGATATGTTGGTCAGACGGCTTTGAAAACCAATGAAAAGATTGACGAAGCTATTGGTGGTGTATTATTTATCGATGAGGCATACGCACTGACCAGTCCGACCGCGCAGGGTGATTTTGGCGCAGAGGCAATCCAGACATTGTTAAAAAGAATGGAGGACCAGCGAGGAAAGATTTTTGTGATAGTTGCAGGATACCCTGATAATATGGATGCATTTCTGAAGGCAAATCCTGGATTATCCTCACGTTTCGACAAAACATATCATTTTCAGGATTACACGCCAGCACAACTGGAAGAAATTGGAGTAAGGATGGCTGAATCAGAGGGGTATACCTGGTCGTTAAAAGCAAGAGATACCTTTGCCAACGTCTTAACGAACATGTATGAAAAACGCGATAAATATTTTGGAAATGGTCGGGTCGTTCGCAAATTGATTTCAGAAATTTGCAAAAATCAAAATTTACGCACTGCTTCTATTCCTGCTACCCGCCGGAAAAAATCGACCATTCACCAGATTGAGCTCGCAGACATTCAAAAGATGTCTGTATTTGCAGAAAGTGAGGGCATTGAACGTAAATCCATCGGTTTCAGAAAAAAAGATAAATAGAGCTCTTTACTGAACGAAAGTCGATCGGCAACTTTCCTCTTTTTGTCGTGTTATTGAACACAATAACGCAAGTGAGACCCGGGAAATGACAAAACCAGATACTGAACAGTCGCTCGATCCGGAGAACTGGGAAGAGATGCGACAATTAGGGCATGCTATGGTCGATGATGTGATAGATTATCTTCGCAACATTCGGGAAAGGCCTGTGTGGAGTGCAATGCCGAAAGATGCAAAACAGCAGTTTGAGCAAGGATTGCCTTATCAACCCATAGACGCAAATGAAGTGTATGCTGACTTCATGAAGTATATTCTTCCTTACAACAAAGGCAACGTACACCCCAGGTTCTGGGCTTGGGTGCAGGGTACCGGGACACCCGTTTCAGTTTTTGCGGATATGCTCGCAGCTGCGATGAATGCGAATGTAACCATCGGAGAGCAGTCGGCAATGTACGTGGACCAGCAGGTAGTAAACTGGTGCCGGGAAATGATGGAATACCCTGAAACGGCATCTGGCATGCTCGTAAGTGGTGCCTCCATGGCAAACCTTACGGCCTTGCTTGTGGCCAGAAATACAATGCTGGAAGGTGTTCGAAATCAGGGTCTCCAACATTTTTCGGGGCAGCCAGTGATGTACTGCAGCACCGAATCCCATAGCTGTATCGACAAAGCGGCAGAAGTAATGGGACTTGGCAAGAAAGGATTACAGAAAATTCCTGTTCGCTCTGACTATTGCATGGATGTTGCATCGTTGCGCAATCAAATCCTGGAGGACATTGCAGCAGGTAAATTGCCATTTGCTATAATTGGAAATGCGGGAACGGTAAATACCGGAGCCATTGATCCCTTGCATGAACTGGCAGCCACAGCAAAAGAATTTGGTCTGTGGTTTCATGTGGATGGAGCCTTTGGGGCTTTGGCTAGATTGGTTCCGGAGTATACTCCGGTTCTGGAAGCCATTTCACAGTCTGACAGTGTGGCTTTTGACTTGCACAAGTGGATGTACATACCATATGAAGTGGGCTGTGTATTGATCAGGGATAGACAAATGCACCGGATGGCATTTTCCAATACTCCGACCTACCTGATTCAGCATGAGCGAGGACTCGCTTCAGGGTTGGAATCACTGAATCATTATGGCATTGAATTGTCTCGCGGGTTTAAAGCACTGAAGGTATGGATGGCCATCCGACATTACGGCATGAACGCCCTGATCAGACAGATTCAAAAAAATATACAACAAGCATTGTATTTGGAGCAAAAAATCAAATCCGAACCTTCCTTGCAGCTAATGGCACCTGTCACTTTGAATATCGTGTGCTTTCGGTTTGTTTACGAGGGATGTTCTGACGTGCAACTCGGAGAAATAAACAAGGAAATCGTAATGAAATTGCAGGAAGAAGGCATTGCATCTCCCTCCTATGCGATTTTGGGAGGGAAGTACTGCATCCGAGTTGCGATTACAAATCACAGAAGTAAAACCGAGGATTTTGATTTGCTGTTGACAGAGGTACTGCGATTGGGAAAAAAAACTGGCAATTTGGTTTAGGAATGCACTAAATGAATAGGTTTTTATAGTTTGCGCATTCAAAAAATCATCAAATTTTAGTTTCTTTGACCTGCCAATTTCAATAATAAAAAAATTGAATTCATGAATTCACGTTTAAACATTCTTCTATCGATTTTCTTTGGAATTTTCTGTTGTTTTTTTGTGAACGCACAGGAACAACCGAAATATGAAGCACTTGATCAGCAGTTCTTGTCTTATGAGATCATCAGTGCTGATGCTTCTGCCATCTGTCAGCAATTGCGGACTCCGAATCGTGATCTGATCACCGTGTTTCGGGTAAATGAAAACACTGAGTGGCGTTTGAGGCTTGAAAATTCAGGGATTATTTCCCCGGAATACACAGTCACAGTCGCCACAGAAAACGGTTTGGAAAGGTCCAAAGGAACAAGGGCTTTGCCTATGAGAGGGGTGGTTGAAGACCAGCCTGGAAGTGAAGTGAGCCTAACGTTCCATGATGATTTTATCTATGGATACATCAGACTAGGCATGCAGCTATATTATATTGAACCCTTGTATCATTTTATCAAAGGAGGTGAAAAAGGGAAATACGTACTGTACAGCGTACGGGATATCAAACCTGGACCAGAAAGGAAATGCGGGTACAATGATGACCGTCGCGAACTCGATCGCATCCAGAAGCAGACTACTCAAGGATTGAGCCAACAAATGCCTGGGGGGTGCTTTGAAGTGCAAATTAATGCGGCTGCAGATTTTACAATGTTTTCGTTTTATGGTTTAACGGGCACTCAAAACCATAATATCGGCGTATTGAACAATGTGCAGACAAACTATGATAATGAATTTGCGGATGACCTGCAACTCCAGATGGGCGAACAATGGATTTCTTCATGTTCTACCTGTGATCCATGGACTTCAAGCCTGGATCCGGGCGATTTGCTCGACGATTTCACCAGCTGGGCACTTAACGGATTTTCGGTAGGACATGATATTGCATCCTGTTGGACACGTCGTGATTTTACGGGAGGGACTATTGGTCTTGCATGGGTAGGAGTCGTCTGTTCGCAGTATAAATACCATGTATTACAGGATTTTAGCTCGAATGCAGAGCTAAAGAGGGTGCTCATGGCACATGAAATGGGGCATAACTTTGATGCCTCCCACAATACTGGTATTATGGCTCCTTCAGTAAGTACAGCTACAAACTGGTCCTCAACTTCTATTGCTGAAATTCAGGCACATTACCTTTCCGTCGGCTGCCTTTCAAACTGCTCATCAGGTACAGCTCCGACGCCGGATTTTACATTTGTACAAGTGAACCCTTGCGAGCCGGCTTCCATGGAGTACACGGCCCTCGCCCCCAACGCAAATACTTGGGAATGGACGTTTGCCGGTGGAAACCCTGCTGTGTCTACACTTCAAAACCCCGTGGTTGAATACGCTACCACCGGCGTATACAATGTCACCCTTGAAGTGTCCAATGGCTATGGATCAAACAGCTCCACAGTTCCCGTTTATGTCAGCGTGATTCCCAATGCAGTGGCCAACTTTCAGTATGCTGTCAATAACCACGTAGTCACATTTACATTTACGGGTGTTTCTGCCAATACATTTCAATGGGATTTTGGTGATGGGACGCCTCCTGCCACAGTTGCCAATCCAACTCATACTTATCCAATCAATGGAACTTATAATGTGACACTGGAGGTAACAAATGCCTGTGGATCAAATACTATCACAATACCGGTGACCATCAGCGTACTCCCATTTGTGAATTTCTCAGCAGTACCAATTTCAGGCTGCCAGCCCCTTACTGTGGGTTTTACCAACCTGTCTACCAATGCGGTTTCTTACAACTGGTCATTCCCCGGCGGCAGTCCTTCCACCTCGACTGCTGCCAATCCTACAGTTGTCTTTAATACTCCTGGATTCCACACTGTGACCCTTGAAGCCACCAATAGTGCTGGTACAAACACGATCGTAAAAAATGATTATATTTCAGCGGATCCACTTCCTGTGGGAGGTTTTACATCCTCATCCAACGCAAATACAGTCACATTTACCCAGCAGACCAACCATGCAGATACAATACTTTGGAATTTCGGAGACGGCCAAACAAGCAACCTCTGGAATCCGGTACATACTTATACCACGAATGATACGTTTACTGTGACGCAAGTCCTGACAAATGGCTGCGGCACAATACAATACAACCAGCAACTCATCATTGCTGTTCCCCCGCAGCCATCTTTTACACCGTCAGGCCCGGATACGCTCTGCATAGCCCAGGGAGTTCAGTTTGTCAGCACAACGACAAACAACCCTCAAACATATGCGTGGACATTTGAGGGAGGCAGCCCTGCCACATCTGCTGATTCCATGCCCTATGTAGTCTATCAAATACCCGGTTTGTATGATGTGACACTTGTTGTGACCAATCAGTTTGGGTCATCTCTGGTGACTATTTCAGACCAGATCTCGGTGAATTCAATCCCATCTGTAGCATTTACATACGATGTCTCGGGGCTGGAGGCTAGTTTCGTCTCACAGGTTACCAACGGCGATAGCCTCTTCTGGCAGTTTGGCGATGGCCAGGGTACGACAGGCAGTCAGACAGTTCACACATATACTGGGGAAGGAACCTATACCGTAAGTCTGAAGGCAGAGAATACATGTGGCGATTCTATGAGTGTGCAACAGGTGCCTGTCTATTACTTTCCGGCAGGTGGGATACAAATCACTGAAGACAGCGTTTGTTTTGCACAGGATATTCAGTTTCAGGGACAGTCCGCCTCCAATACAAATCAATGGAGCTGGTCGTTTCCCGGAGGAAATCCTACTTCCTCAAGCCAGCAAGCGCCTCTGGTGAACTATGCAAATCCTGGACAGTACACAGCGACACTCATTGTCACAAATGCAGTCGGTTCTGATACCGTTGAACAATCTGTCAGTATTTTGGAAGGTGCACTCGCTTCGGCAGATCTCTTACAAAACGGGTTTTCAGTGCAGTGCACATTTACAGGTGTAAATCAGGATTCAGTACTTTGGGCATTTGGGGACGGAGTTATTTCATCCATCTTGAACCCGTCTCATACCTATGCTTCACCCGGTACTTATCTGATTACTCTTGTGGCATTTCACGAATGTGGGAACGATACCATCGTCAGACAGGTGACATTTTTGCCATCTTCGTTGGACGACACTGGGGAATTTTCTGATGTAAAAATTGTACCCAATCCTACCTCGGGAGTATTTCTACTTCATACTGAGCAGGCTATGCTGAAAGAGGTGACAATTGAGGTCAGAGATTTATTGGGAAGAAGAATTGAATTATTGACCAATGCTCCTTTGTCTGCTGCAAGCCCTTGTCTGATTGACATTTCGGTTGCTGAAGCAGGGGTATATACCATCATAGTGAGGTCCGGGGATAAAAGCCGGGCTTGGTTGCTGGTAAAAACTGACAGGTAAATTCGGGGATTATGGGAAAACATCTGATTGCTCCATCCATTTTATCTGCTGACTTTGGTCATTTGCAGAGAGATATAGAAATGATCAACAGCTCTGAAGCTGACTGGCTTCACGTGGATGTGATGGATGGAAATTTTGTGCCGAATATTTCTTTCGGCCCCGATATAGTAAAGGTGATGCACTCCGGTTGCCGCTTACCGTTGGACGTACATCTGATGATTGAAAAGCCGGAGAGATATATCGATGTATTTGCAACTGCCGGTTCTTCCAACCTTTCGGTGCATGCAGAAGCCTGTACTCACCTTCATCGTACAATTCAGCAAATTCGCGATGCGGGGATGAATCCGGGAGTTGCCATCAATCCTCATACTCCGGTCAATGTGTTAGAAGATGTTCTTGAAGAACTATCTTTGGTGATTCTAATGAGTGTGAATCCGGGATTTGGTGGACAGAAATTCATCTATAGAACACTCCACAAAATACAGATGCTTAGAGAAATGATCGATATGCGAAACTTAAGTGTCAAGATCGAAGTGGACGGTGGTGTAGGACTTCAAAATGCAGAAGCTATCCTTCAGGCTGGAGCCGATATCCTGGTAGCAGGAAACAGCGTTTTTAAATCAGACAATCCACACCTTGCCATTTATAGTCTAAAAAACCTGGGTATTCAGGGTTTGTATGCTTCGTAATGTGAGGCTAAAAGCTCTCAGAAACTGGTGCGTCATTATTTTCGTTACGACCTGTGCAACCATTTCTTCATTTGGGCAGAAAGCGACTATTTTTGGCTTGGTTCGAGAGCTGGAGACTGGTAAAGGCATTGATTTTACGACCGTATATGTGGAGGGTACTTCTCAGGCCACAGAATCTGACACCTATGGTCAGTACAGGCTTGAGGTTGAATCTTCGGGTGGTGTGATTCTGCGTTTTTCCAGAATAGGATATGAAGATTTATCTGTCAAAGTGAATGGCCTTGCTCCCGGAGTAAAGCGAAGTATTAATGTGAAGATGGTTCCGAGGACTGCAGACTTCGAGGTGGTAGTCAGGGCAGGTAAAATTGAAGATGCCGGAACTGTAAGAGAAGAGGTGACCGAGTTGAGGATATTACCTACAGCTTCAGGCAATTTTGAAAGTGTCCTGCCCCATATAGCACTTGGGGTAAATTCCGGTTCCGGTGGTGAACTCACTTCTCAGTATAGCGTGCGCGGAGGAAATTATGACGAAAATCTGGTGTATGTCAATGATTTTGAAATATTCAGGCCGCAGCTGATTCGAAGTGGGCAGCAGGAAGGCCTGAGCTTCCCAAACATTGATTTGATACGTGATCTTGAATTTTCTTCCGGCGGGTTTGAGCCGAAGTATGGCGATAAAATGTCTTCAGTACTTGATATCCGATACAAGCGGCCGGATGAGTTTCGTTCTAGTGTAACAGCCAGTTTTTTGGGGGCGTCCGCGCATGTGGAAGGAAGCTTCAAACTAGGTGCAAACGCCTTGAATAAGCTCAGATATTTGTTTGGTATTCGCTACAAGACAAACGCCTATCTTCTTGGATCTACAGATATAAAAGGCGAATATGTCCCTACCTTTGCTGATATCCAGGCCTACCTCACGTACGAAATTAGTCGTGAGTGGCAGGTGGCTTTTATAGCCAATTACAATGCCAGCAACTACCGCTTTCAGCCTTCTTCAGGAAGAAGCAAGAAAGGAACTATTGATTTTCAGCTGGAATTGAATACGATTTTTGAAGGCAGCGAAAACAATGTGTTTAATTATGGCATGACCGGACTTGCATGGACCTTTGTGCCGGAGCGCAAGAAGAATCCTCTCTTTATGAAATGGCTGGTTTCCGGGTATCAGGGTGCTGAAAAGGAGAAGTACGATATCCTAGGGTACTATCGGCTTGCTCAGATTGAAACCGCACTTGGTGACAATACGGGGCAGGAAATTGCAGTTCTTGGATCCGGAACCCAGCACACGTTTGCTCGCAACGATTTGTATAATGCCATCAGAAATATCGAACATAAGGGTGGGGTAGAGTATCAATACAAAAAAACAGACAATATTACACATGCGCATTTTTTACAGTGGGGCGCAAAGTATCAGTACGAATCTTTTGATGACCGCATCAGTGAGTGGGAACGTCTTGATTCTGCGGGGTATTCTCTGCCTGTGTCCGCTCAGGAAGTCCTCCTTGCAAGAGTACTGAAGAGCAGCAATTCAATTATCAATCATCGATCGCAGGTTTTTTTTCAGGATGCTTTTACAAGAATCACCCGGACATATGAGTTGAAAATGATTACAGGAGGCCGTGTGACCCACCGGTCGCTAAGTAAAGAAACACTGTTCAGCCCAAGATTCCAGGTTTTATACAAGCCATTGAGAAGCGGTAGTGATATTTCATTTAAGCTGGCAACAGGCATGTATCACCAACTGCCATTGTACCGCGAATTGCGACGACCTGACGGAACGGTGAATACGGACCTGCAATCCCAAAAGTCCATTCATTTTGTCGGTGGAGTTTCGTATGATTTTCAATGGCCCTCTATCAGTAAAAAGCCATTCCGGTTGATTTCGGAAGTATATTATAAGCGGCTGTATGATATTATCACATACGAACTGGATAATGTGCGAATTCGCTACGCAGGGGAAAATAATGCCACCGGATACGTTGCAGGTGTAGATTTTCGTGTGAATGGAGAGTTCGTTCCCGGTGCAGAATCGTGGATCAATCTTTCTTTTTTAACAGCCCGTGAGAGTATCAATGGTGTGGATCACCTGCGGTATAAAATTGTCGATTCAGTACGGGTGCCTGTGGTGGTCAATTCTGTTCCCCGGCCTACAGATCAGCTGATGACACTGAATATGTTTTTTCAGGATTACCTGCCAAGAAACGAAAATGTGAAGGTCAACCTGAATTTTTCGCTAGGAACAGGACTACCTTATGGTCCCAGGGAAAACAATCTGGAATTTCGCAACTTTTTTAGGCTGAAACCTTACCACAGGATTGATGTTGGATTTTCTTTTCAATTATGGAAGGCTGAATGGAGAAGTAAAAAACCCCACCATTTTCTTAGGTTTGCCGAACAGAGCTGGGTATCCCTGGAAGCTTTCAATCTGCTGCAGATTGCAAACCAGGCTTCTGTCAATTGGATAAAAACTCTAACAAATGAAGAGTATGCCCTGCCTAATAACCTGACCGGTCGGCGGATCAACCTTCGTTTTCGGATTGATTTTTAACACCAGAAAAAAGATTGGTTGATAATATTTTTTTAGGTACCAGATCAAGTTTGATCAGGTATAGGGTTAATGGATAATTTTGTATTGAATATTTCAGGCTGAAAATAAGAATTTTGTACCTTTACAAAGCACGAAACAATTAGCAACAGCATGGATTTTCTGAATAAATTGAAAATTACTATTTTCATCACAATTCTCATTGTCATTTGCTCCGAAACTGTTTCTTCTCAGCAATGGGGAAACATGGAGAGCAATAATTTTTTCGAGCTTCAGCAGCAATTTGAAGAATACTGGAAAGACAAAACGATTGAAAAGGGGAAAGGATGGAAGCAATTTAAACGATGGGAATGGTACTGGAAAAACCGCGTGGATGCCAAGGGTGATTTGCCTCCTTCAGGCATGGTACAGGCTGAAATGGAAGCTTACCAAAGGAATCATCGAGGATCAAAAAGAAGCATTCAGGCAAACTGGCAATCTGAAGGCCCAGATTATACCACGGGTGGGTATGCCGGAATCGGCCGGATGGCCAGCGTGGCATTTCACCCTTCAAACACAAACATCATTTATGCCGGAGCTGCCGGAGGTGGTCTTTGGGTTTCGACAAATGGAGGAAACTACTGGCAGGTTACTACTGACAATTTAGCGAGCATGGGCGTATCTTCCATTGCAATCCATCCAACAAATCCTAATATCCTGTATATCGCTACGGGAGATGGAGATGCGGGAGATAACTATTCAGTAGGGGTGTTAAAATCCACAAATGGAGGTCTCACCTTTTCCACAACAGGCCTGAACTGGGCTACATCAAATGGCAGATTAATTCGCCGGGTTTTGATGGATCCTGATAATCCGGATATCCTTGTGGCTGCTACCTCCAACGGAATTTACAGAACTACGAATGCCGGTACAAACTGGACGCAGGTACAGACAGGGAATTTTTACGACCTGGAATTTAAACCTTCTCTTGCTGCCAATATCTGGTATGCTGCCGCAGGAAGTGCAGTTTGGAAATCTTCAGATGATGGTGTCACATGGGCCAGTATGCAAACAATTTCGGGCTCAAATAGAATTTCGATTGTTGGGTGTGTACAGATCTACGACTTCTGCAACTTCTGGTTCTTTTACATCAATGGCCACAACGCCTAACCTGCTCGGTTGGGCATCGAATGGATCCGATGCCGGAGGCCAGGGCTGGTATGATCTTGCACTCACCGCTGACCCTGCAAGTGCCAACACCATTTATGTGGGAGGAGTAAACACCTGGAAATCCACAAATGGAGGGACAAGCTGGACAATTAAAAACCATTGGTCAGGAGCTGCAGGTATCCAGACTGTCCATGCCGACAAGCACGTATTCGAATGGCAGGGTACAGTATTGTGGGAAGGGAATGACGGTGGCATATACCGTAGTCCTGATGGAGGTACAAAATGGGAGCACAAAACTAATGGTATGGTCATCAGCCAGCTGTACAAGCTGGGAGTAGGCCAGACAAGTCCAGTAGTTATAGGGGGCTTACAGGATAATGGCACAAAATTTAAAGCCTCAAACGGCAACTGGTCTGACGAGATAGGTGGTGATGGTATGGATTGTAAAGTAAACAAAACTAACCATAACATCATGTATGGTTCTCTGTATTATGGAGATATCAACCGCACTACCAATGGAGGGACAAACTGGACGAATGTGTCTGGCAACATTCCAGGACAGCCTCAGGGTGGGTGGGTGACACCATACGAACTGGTACCTCAGAATAATACCTCCATCATCGCAGCTTATCAGGCTGTTGTTAAATCTACAAATCAGGGAACATCCTGGACTACGCTGGGCACTACTGCGCAGGTTGGCAATTCTACCAAAGCGGTACTTACCATAGCCCCGTCAGATTCGAATTATGTATATACAGGGCTAAGCAATGGTGGAACATTTACACTATATAAGACAATCAACGGCGGAACATCCTGGACTACCCATACTGTTAATATAAATGGCGGCAATGAGATTGTCGTACACCCGACCATTCCCACCACTCTGTGGATAGTGGGTCAGAACTTTTCCAATGGAAACAAAATCTTTAAATCTGTTGATGCCGGGGCTACCTGGACAAATGTTTCTGGTACGTTGCCGAATATTCCGGTAAGTTCGGTCGTATACCAGAACGGAACGAGTAACGGCCTTTATATCGGAACTGACGGAGGAGTATTTTACAGGGATGACACAATGACAGGATGGGAACTTTTTTCGGAAGGATTGCCAAATGTTGAAGTGACTGACCTGGAAATTGACTACAACAATCAAATGCTTTACGCTTCCACATATGGAAGAGGGGTATGGAAAACAGAACTCAATGGCTCGATTCCAGTGTGCCTGTATCCTGTACATTTAGAAGTAAAAAATGTTTCTACATACGGAGCTCAGGCATCATGGGACATCAATACCGCTACTTATCAGGGTTTTGAATTCGCTGTAACTACCAGCAATACTCCCCCAACAAGCGGGACTTTCACAAGTGCATTAAGTACGTCTTTCAGTTCGCTTAATTCGAATACGAACTACTATCTTCATTTGCGTACTGTCTGCAGCGCAGGTTCATATTCGCAATGGATTACTTCTGGATTATTTAAGACCTCACCGGCCTGTTCTCAAAGCTTTACCGATTCAGGAGGTACCGGAGCTACATACTCTAGTCATGAGGATATCACCTGGACAATTTGTCCCACAACACCCTGTTTTAATGTAAAGGTAACATTTACCTCCATCAATATCGAACCAAGCTATGATGCATTATACGCCTTTAATGGCCAAGATATCATGGCCACTCAATTCAGTTCTGCGAATGGTATTACCAGTGCCGGATTTCCTGCCGGTGGCTATTATGGCACCTCAGTACCCGGACCTTTTACTTCCACTCACGACAGCGGCTGCCTGACGTTTAGGTTTATGTCGGATGAAGCAGATCAGCGTGCGGGTTGGAATGCAAATGTTACCTGTGTATTTAAGAATCCGCTCGTTAGCAACACTGGAGATAGTGGTCCGGGCACATTGCGCCAGGCCATTGATTGTATTGCGAGTGGCGACACTATCACGTTTTCCTCTGCAATGACCGGACAATATATTGATTTGACCTCTACATCCATTCTCATCAATAAAAATGTGAATATTTACAGAACCCCCAGTACAAAAATTAAAGTCCGGGCCATCAATGATCAACCAATTTTTCAGGTGCAGACAGGAAACTATCTGTACCTTAGAAATACCGAATTGTATCCTGACAGTGGCTTATCAGGTCGAGCAGTAGTCAATGAGGGTACATTGACACTGGATGATACGTTGATTTACGAGCAGATTCCCAATTTGGGATCAGGAAATACGATTGTAAACTATGGGTCGGTTGTGGTAAAGGGAGTTTCCGGAATCCTAAAGCTATAGTTTTGTTATTGCCCGAAAAACAAAGCTGTCTTAACCCTGGTCACAGAAGGTAAAGGATTCAGCATCAAACATCCCGAGATCGCTGATT
Organism: Saprospiraceae bacterium; assembly: GCA_021298335.1. Classification (GTDB taxonomy): domain Bacteria; phylum Bacteroidota; class Bacteroidia; order Chitinophagales; family Saprospiraceae; genus OLB9. The sequence continues at coordinate 20,904 of JAJTEZ010000032.1, forward strand.
TTTAATTTGGGTATGACTAGAAGCGCCATAAATGATAATGTCATAAACGGAGCTCTAAGCATACATCCTACATTTTTGACAAGGGCCGTAATGAAAGTGTATGCTCCTGCAACCTCTTCGGCCGACTGATCCGTCATCAGCCCGGCCACAGGTAGCGGCAACAAGAAACTCTCCTTGGATGAAACAAATGAAAGGCCTCCTTTTGATTTTTCAAGCATGAGGATGGCTTTTGCCATTAGCTCGTCATCATCACCGACGCAGATGATATTGTGCGAATCGTGTGCGACGGTTGATGCAATGGCTGCTCCGCTAAACCCAAAACCGGTAATCCACCCTAAGGCTGGCACCGGATTGGAATGATAGCGGTTGACCACACATATTTTTAACAGATCTTGCCGGGCATCTGCAATAAATAAGCCATTCAATACCTTTGGTCTCGTCCTATGTTTTTCAGTAACTATCGCTCCATCGATGGCTTTGATCACGGGTACCTCTCCTTCCTTCTCCTTGATTTGTAATTGCTCCGGTCTGATCTTAAAAGTAGCAAAGTGATTGATGGAAGAAGAAGGAATTTCAGGCAAGACGATTTTACCCTTGCCATATAATTCTTTGCCATCCAGAAAGGTGGATATGATCGTCCAATCCTGCGTATTTGCCACTACTATAAAATCTGCCGGGTCGCCTACGCGCAATGTACCTACGGGCAGTTTATAGTGTCTCACGGGATTGATGCATGCAATCTGTAGTACATCAAATACATCATACCCCAAATGCAGCGCTCTTTTTACCAAAAGGTTGATGTGTCCTTCAAGCAGGTCGTCAGGATGCCGGTCGTCACTGCAAAACATGAGATTCGCTACGTTAATTTCAATCAAAGGGTGGAGCGCCTCAAAATTACAGGCGGCTGATCCTTCCCTGATTAAAATTTTCATTCCAAGGGATAGCTTTTCTTCTGCTTCTGGCAGGCTAATGCATTCATGGTCAGTGATGATACCTGCCTGAATATATTTTTTCAGATCAGAACCTGTGAGGCCTGGTGAATGACCGTCGACCGGTTTACCTGCCTTTTTTGCGGCGTCTATTTTTGAAAGTACATCCGGATCTCCGGCAATCACTCCAGGATAATTCATCATTTCGGATAAATACCAAATGTCAGGGCTGGACAGTAATTCTTCAATTTGTGCCGGGCCGATGGTCGCACCTGCACATTCGAAGCTGGTCGCTGGTACACAGGATGGAGCTCCGTAAAAAATTTTTAACCCAGCCTGTTTTGCTTGATCAATCATAAATCTGACACCCTCCATGCCGCAAACATTCGCGATTTCATGAGGATCAGAGACTGTGGCTACCGTTCCATGTTTTAAAGCTGCTTTGGCAAAAGAATGCGGAGTAAGCATGGAACTTTCTATGTGGATATGTGCATCCACAAATCCCGGCATAATATATCTGTCTGTCACTTCCTGCGCAGGAGTCACCGACACAATTTTGCCTTCTGCAACCGATACAATTCCAGGAAAAATTCTCCTGCCCTCTACATCAATGATGTGCCCGTCGATCTGCATATATTTCCGGGTATTCAATAGTTAGATAAAGTTGGTAGAAACGACAATCAATCGTGATCGTGCCCTCCTGGGTGCACATGTCCGTGGTCGAGCTCCGAAGCAGTGGCTGGCCTAACTTCGACAATTTCCCCTGCAAAGTGAAGCGTTCTTCCTGACATGGGGTGGTTAAAATCTACCACAATTGACTCGATTTTTGGTTCTGCAACAACACCATTATATGTCCTTCCCTCATGATCATGCATTGTGAGTGGTGCTCCCTGAAGGAGTTTACTTCTGTCAATATTTCCTTCTGCATCTGCAAAACTGGAGATAGGAATTTCAACAACAGCCTGCTCTTCATATTCGCCATAGGCGTCTCCTGGTTCAAGTGTGAAGGCAAATCCGTCTCCGGCCACTTTCGATTCAAGATGGTTTTCAAAGGCTGGAAGCATCATTCCAATGCCATAAATAAATGTCAATGGCTCCGCTCCGTAGGTTTCCTCAATCAACTCACCAGAGGCAGTGTCTTCTGTGAGTTTGTAATGTAATGACACTACCTGGTGTTTTTCAATAAGCATAATTAAAGGTTGAAGTGAATAATGGCACAAAGATACGGGACTTTTGGCAAGATTCAGGCTATTCGCCTCATGGACCTTATGATTTACTTCAGTTTCCAGACATTATCTACGAAATTGGGTAGGGAAGATTTGAAAATTACAAAGTTCATGGTACACTTCTCTCATTGGTAATCCCATCACGTTGCTGTAACTTCCATCAATTTTACTCACTTTACAAAGGCCGATCCAGTCCTGCACACCATAGGACCCGGCTTTGTCATATGGACGGTAAACATCAAGATAGTGATCAATTTCGGAATCATCCAGAAGGTCAAAAGTGATTTGTGTGAAAACAGTCATGGATCTCCATTCCATACGACTCAATATGCACACACCCGTGGCAACTGTATGCGTTTTTCCAGATAAGGCCCCAAGCATTTGTTTTGCATCTTCAGCATCCCGCGGTTTGTTATAAATCATCTGATCCAGAATGACTACGCTGTCTGCTGTCAACAAAACTTCTTCAGATGTTAGCTCATCCCTCAATGCTTCTGCCTTCCGGCACGCCAGCATCTCTGCAACCTCTAAAACAGGCATTGTAGGATCGAACGACTCATCCGTTTCATTGACACGTATCGTAAAAGAATACCCTGCCTCAGTCAATAATTGGCTGCGCCTGGGAGAACGGGAGCCCAAAATCAGATAAGGCTGCATCGGCATCATCACATAAATTTTTTTAGTAGATTATATAATTTTATATTTTATACGTAAAATTATGTCTTTCAGTATTATGTAAAAATTACTGCATTAACCTTCCCCTGGAAGTGATTGTGAAAAGGTGAGACAGGTAATGACTCCCGCAAGCAATATCCACCTGAGCAATGCACTCAAATCACTCATGTTTCGCTTGTGGGTACTTGACGTTAGGATTTGAATGGCTACTCCCAGAGGAGCTATAATAAACAAACCCATCATCGCAACCTGTTGCAGGGTAAGTGAAATAGACGTAAAGAAAATCCAGATACCACAGACTAACATCGTGATGAAAATCAGGCAGAGCATCATGATTTTGGCTGCTTTTTTTCCATATTTGATCACGAGCGTCTGATATCCTGCAATGCTATCGCCAGACTCATCTTCCACATCCTTGGCTATCTCCCTGACAAAGTTGATCAGAAAAGAAAGCACCACCATCATCAAAATCAATTCATAGATCATCTTTTTCAAATACACATGCTGAATAGCAAAAAATGCTGCTCTTTCTGCAAAAAGCATCATAGCCGGTACCGAGGCAACAAAAAGACTGACGATACCATTTCCGACAAGAACTGTGCCTTTCCACCACTTGGAATATGCAAACAGCAAAAATGCCCAGCCGAAATACATCATCGCCAATGGCAATTCACCAATCTTCCAGGCGATATAGACAGCAAGAACTGCTCCGCTTAACAATAGCAATTCATAAAACACAACAGCAGATGATTTGGAAATACGCAAACTACTCAAGGGCTTCAAGGGTCTGTTGATTACATCACTCTCCAGATCCAAAATATCATTGATGACAAACCCTCCAGCCATCAAACATGCAGTGCACAAAATGAATAAAAGTAGTAAGGGCCCTTCTAGGATTTCTACCGGAAGAAACGGCTTTAGAATGTATTGGTGTACTCCCCATTGTGTCAAACCCGCCAGAATTAGATTTATAGGGCGGCACAAGGCAATGTATAAAGGCAGTTTACCTAAAAATTCCATCTGCCCTGGTGACGCATGACTTTCTCAATTACATCTCTGACACAACCCTTTCCCCCTGCAAAAGGCGAAATGTACATGGCACGCTGAAGATTTTCAGTGGCACCATCTGAGGGACATGCCGAAATCCCCGCCTTCTCATACAATGGCAAATCCGGTATGTCATCTCCCATGTAGATGATCTGCTCCCGCATCAGACCCATTTTCTGCACATAATCGTCAAATGCGCCTGTTTTCTCATGCAATTTGTCATATATGTGCGGGACACCGAGATATTCAAATCTTTTTCTGACACCTGCCGAAAATCCTTTTGTAATCACTGCTACATTATACCCTGCACTCAGCGCAATGACCAGTGCCTGACCATCCCTTGTGCTCATAGTGCGCAGGTGTTCTCCTTCCTCTGTGATGATAACTTCCCCATTGGTAAATACACCATCCACATCAAAAATGAAGGTATTGATGGAATTAAATGTTGCAAAATCCATGGCCTTATTGGTTGTCCCGCCACTCATAGACCCACTTCGCCTGTATTTGCTCCAGAAATCCTTCATTACATTCCTCTCGAGTTCCAACAAAATTCGGGATCTCAAGCACCCATTCCAGTAAATCAGTAAATCTGACCCTGTAGATTTTACCCTCATTAAATTCATCTCCGAACCGCTCATAAAGCTTCATTCCGATGTCTTCAAAATCTGTCCAGGTAATGGGCAAATTATCAATGTCTTCAAATGCCATAAAACTTGAGTTTTACTATTTTTTTATGTATGGTTCACTTAAGCTACAGTTGACTAACAAACTCTTTAGGCTTGTGTTCAATGCATCATTCCGATAAATGCTTCACCCAGCGCCCCATCCATCTGCGGCTTCCTGCAATCACTTCAATCAGGTACATTCCAGAGGGTAATTCTGCTGTGTCAATGCGGAATTCTTGCTGAAGATTGATCTCTCTTTGAACAAACAAACGCATTCCCTGTGAATTGTAAACGGCAATGTCTCCCTGTTTGAATTCCAATTCATCAATTTTACCCTGTAAAAACTGATTGCCCGGATTTGGGAATAATATGACATTTCCGACAGACAAGATTTGATCCTGGCGAATTCCTGACATAATCAGTACCGTGACAGGCCTGGCACTGGATGTGATGCATTGTAAGCTGTCGGTAGTGTGGAGGACAACCCGATAAGTTCCGGCAGAGGCATACGTATGAGTAACTTCGGAAGAGGTATACACTGCACCATCTCCCATATCCCATTGAAAGGAGCTGGCTCCGTTTTGATCGCTTTTGGCTGTAATGGTTGTTTGTGAAGGCCACAATAACGTATCAGTAGAAAGTAAAAAAGCGGAGGTATTTACTGCAGAATCCTGGCGTACATTCCACTGGACAGGAATTCTTCCGCATGGTTCGGCATAGGTGTACCTCCAGTCAAAAAATGAATGTAAAAGCGCACCGCTGGTTCCTCCTTTGATTGTAACGATTTTCTCCGGTGAGTTTTGGGGAAAGTCCTGCGGTTCTGGTAAGGCTAGCAACGACTTACCTTCTTTTTTTACTATTTTGTAATTTGCTCCCGGGGGTATTGTCCAATTCAATTTTACAAAATTCGCTCCCGGTTTATTGATATACTTCTTTGAGGAAGTAATGGAATCTCCGTTTTCATTGAGGAGGTAAAAATTTCTGACACCAATCTGATTGCTGTACACTGTGACACTGTCGAGCGTGATCTGTGCATGCGCGTCAAATACAATTCCTTCGTCCTGCACATCAGGGTAACTACCTTGTTCTGTAGGAACCTGGAACTTTAGCATACTTTCCCGATATACTGGCTCTGCAAATACCATTGTTTTCTCTTGCGCTTGCTGAACCTGAATCTTGTTACCCTGGTACAAAACCCGACCACCAAATGCGGCATCGTACCAGATTGTATTGACAGGATTTCCATTTTCCAATCCCGGACTTGTGAGGTAAAAGTTTGAGTTTTGGCACACCTGATCGACAAATGGAAAGACCATCTCACGGCTTTCTGTTGCAGTCACATTCACCCTAAAGGATTGAGAATTAAACATGGTTCGCTCATCTTCAGCTCCATTTGGTGCAATCAATGTCACAGTGATTTTATTATCACCTACCGGTACGTTCCGGATCACGGGAATAAAAGATGTGCGTAGGCCTGGAGGAAGACTTCCTGTCCATAGGATGATTGTATCAAATCCAGCAGTTTCGAAAAGAACTTGCGTTGAATATAACGTATCAGTGCCATTGTTTTCAAGTAGAAGTGAGGGCGTCAGGCTGTTATCACATCCATTCACGGCGTGCTCGATTTGTAAAAGTGATACATCATGACGGGCTGAGGGAGAGACAGGTACGTGCCCTTTGGTTTTCAAAAACTGAAAAGCATCATATACATTTATCAGACCCATGCCATAGCGGTTATCTTCGCCAGCATCTCCGAGGTCGCGGCAAGTGTGATACAGGGCGTGCTTCAACTCTTTTCCGCCCAGGGTAGGGAATGCCTCCTTGAGCAGCAATATAGCCCCACAGACGTGAGGAGCCGCCATGGATGTACCGCTCAATAGTGCATAGGTGTTTCCCGGAACACACGACCTTACCTGAACACCCGGTGCTGGCAATGCCTAAATTGACACCGTTTCCGTTCAAGGCTCCTACAGTGAAGGCATTCAGCTCGTCTATACTAATGTTGTGTGGCTGGGTGATTGTACCGGGCCCGGGACCTTCATTTCCTGCCGAAAAAATTACGGCTACCCCGGCAGCCTCCAGTGCTTGCAAGATGGGCACATAAACACTGTAGCAGTCAAGTGTATCCAGACTTGGGTCATACCATGAATTATTGATCACATCGGGGATATCCGAAGTTGTTTCGGGGTCACCATCCGGATTCAACGCCCATTCAAATGCACCGATATTGTCTTCAGTCCCAATGCCACACAAAATATCGCCGGCAATCCAGCGTGCGTTGAATGCAACTCCAATGGTGTCTTTCAACAGTTTATCCAGACCTAATACTGTTCCTGTGACATGCGTTCCATGCCGGTTACAGTCATATGGACCTGCATTTTGTTCAAAACTATACCAGGATTCCCGGCTGGAACGTACCAAACCATTATATTGCTGTCGTATGGCTGGATGGGTAGGATCCGTGCCTGTGTCTGCAATAAATGCCAGACGATTATAACCCGTATAACCAAGTCGCCACATATCAGGCGCCCCAATGGCAGTCAGTCCTTTTTCCCTCGAACTGGGATCCAGTGAAGTTGGAGCAGGAGCAGCATCAACCTCCTGTATGCGTTGGAGAGGAACATTTTCGCCAATCCATATAATGCCGGGCAATGCAGCCAGTTGACGGATTGCAGATGCTGATGCGTTGAGGCTGATAGCGTTGACAATCTGGTGTCTTTTAATACTTGATGGGTCGATTCCGCCGATTTTTTTAAATTGACCAATCCAGTAAGGATGTGTTTCTTCTGCCTGTTTCGAAAGTTCTGTGAGCAGCTTTTTCGCCCTTTCCTGAAAGGTGCTTCTGCTGGCTTCCTGCACACGCTCAAACGCCCTGAAATCTATTTGTTTGTCAAATACCACATGGATATTCAATGATAGATCCCGGTTTGCCGATATTTTCTCAAGGACACTTCGTGAGATATTCGCCTGGGAATAACTGCAGACTATAGTCAAGAGGTAGCTGGCGAGGATGAGGTAAGTTTTTTTAATTCTTGAATATTGCATGGGTTAAAATTGTTTCTGAATGGATTGAATGGAATGCAAACAAGTGCAAAGAAAAAAAGTTATTTTTAGCTTTGGCTCTTTTTTAAGGGGAGAAATTGGTTGCAATTGAAGAAAGAGGGAAAGATTGATCGTTTTTGAGTTTTCAAAGTTGATTCTGAAAGTTTTTAGAGGGAATCTAAGGCTGTGTACGATTTTTTTCGAAAATTTTGCTTTTATCTTTTTTTTATATGTGAGAAACACTTACCTTTGCAACGCTTTTGGAAAAAGATCCAATTGTAGTTTGAAAAAATAGTGTAGAAATACCAGCATGCCAGTGTAGCTCAGTTGGCCAGAGCAGCTGATTTGTAATCAGCGGGTCGGGGGTTCGAATCCCTCCACTGGCTCCATAGAGTAGGGGATGCGCCGAAGTTGGAGAGACGGGGCAGACTGTAAATCTGTTGCTTATGGCTGAATAGGTTCGAATCCTATCATCCCCACAAACAGCTCTAAAAGGTATTCGCAGGCGGAAGTAGCTCAGTTGGTAGAGCATCAGCCTTCCAAGCTGAGGGTCGCGAGTTCGAGTCTCGTCTTCCGCTCTATTTTCAGGCCCCCGGGCTCAAGTATGAGGTGGCCGATGTAGCTCAGGGGTAGAGCACTTCCATGGTAAGGAAGGGGTCAAGGGTTCAAATCCCTTCATTGGCTCAATTTTTGTAATTCCTATTATTACTAAATATTTAATTTCAGAAAAATTTTGACTGATGGCAAAATCAACATTTGTTAGAACCAAACCACACGTAAATATTGGTACGATTGGTCACGTTGACCACGGTAAGACGACGCTTACTGCTGCTATCACTTACGTGCTTTCTGAGAAAGGTTTCGCTGAGAAGAAGGACTATGATTCCATCGACGCCGCTCCGGAAGAAAAAGAAAGGGGTATCACAATCAACACTGCACACGTAGAGTACGAGACTGAAAACAGGCACTATGCTCACGTGGACTGTCCTGGTCACGCCGATTACGTGAAAAACATGGTAACTTGTGCTGCTCAAATGGACGGAGCCATTCTCGTGTGTGCAGCAACTGATGGACCAATGCCTCAAACGAGAGAGCACATCCTTCTTGCAAGACAAGTAGGTGTTCCTCAAATTGTAGTTTTCATGAACAAGGTGGATCTGGTTGATGATCCTGAAATGCTTGAGCTGGTTGAAATGGAGTTGAGAGAACTTTTGAGTTCTTATCAGTTTGATGGAGACAATGCCGCTATCATTCAGGGTTCTGCATTGAAAGCTCTCGAAGGAGATGCTGGTGCAAAGCAGAAAATCCTTGACCTTATGGCAGCAGTGGATGAGCAGATTCCTGAGCCTACACGTGATGTGGACAAGCCTTTCCTTATGCCTATTGAAGACGTGTTCTCTATCACAGGTAGAGGTACCGTTGCAACTGGTAGGATCGAAAGAGGTGTCATCAACACTGGAGATCCTGTAGAAATCATCGGTATGATGAAGCCAGGTGAAAAAGCTTTGACCTCTACTGTAACAGGTGTGGAAATGTTCCGCAAAATCCTCGAAAGAGGTGAAGCAGGTGACAACGCTGGTATCCTTTTGAGAGGTATCGAAAAAGATGCGATCAGAAGAGGTATGGTAATCGTTAAGCCAGGATCAGTGAAGCCTCACGCTTATTTCAAGTGCGAAATTTATGTACTTGGAAAGGACGAAGGTGGACGACACACTCCATTCTTCAATGGTTACAGACCTCAGTTCTATTTCAGAACGACTGACGTAACTGGTGATGTAAAGTTGCCTGATAGTGTAGAAATGGTAATGCCTGGTGACAACGTTTCACTTGAAGTGAAGTTGATCAGCCCAATCGCGATGGAAAAAGGTCTTCGTTTCGCGATCCGTGAAGGTGGTAGAACCGTAGGAGCGGGTCAGGTTACTGAAATCCTTGACTAATTTTAGTTGAAAATAATTTAAAAAATTAAGTGTCTGCAAAGGCACTTAATTTTTCATTTGTGGTAAAGTCCACAACACAGGGGAGTAGCTCAATTGGTAGAGTGGCGGTCTCCAAAACCGTAGGTCGCAGGTTCGAGCCCTGTCTTGGTTATCGTATCTACAGTTCTGATAGCCATTGTCATTTTCCTTTTTGATTTTCTTGCCAACAATTCCTTGAAGTTTATCTACGAACTGTAATTCATAAATTTGAACAGAATGTCGGAAGATAAAAAATGGTATTCCCTCAGGGTAGTCAGTGGTAAGGAAAAAAGTATTAAAGAACGTATTGAGCAGGAGATTCAGCGCAATGCCTGGAATGATATCGTTACGCAGGTGCTTGTCCCTTCCGAAAAAGTGTATAAAATCAGAAACGGAAAGAAAGTAATTCTTGAAAGGAATATTCTCCCAGGTTACATCCTCGTTGAGGCTGTAAGTACAAGGTTTTCCGGAGAAATTGTACAGGCGATATCAAATGTGACAAATGTCATCCATTTTCTAGGAAAAAACAACCCTATTCCAATGACTCAATCCGAAGCAAACAGAATGCTAGGAAAAGTCGATGACTCTCAGGAGGTTACGGCATCCATGATCGAACCTTTCCTCGTGGGAGAAACTGTTAAAATCATTGATGGACCATTCAATGATTTTGTAGGTGATGTAAAAGAAGTCAATGAAGATAAAAAGAAGCTCAAAGTCATTGTGAAGATCTTTGGTCGAGGCACTGAAGTTGAACTGAATTATATGCAGGTAGAAAAACAATCTTAATCCGCTGTATCTCTGATCCCTCGTGGTGCTTCCCTGAGATTGGCAAATTTTTTATAAACCCGAATTAAAATGGCAAAAGAAATTCAAACATACGTAAAACTCCAGGTGAAAGGTGGAATGGCTAATCCAGCACCTCCCGTTGGTCCTGCATTAGGTTCCAAGGGTCTGAATATCATGGAGTTCTGTAAGCGATTTAATGCAGAGACGCAAGATCAGATGGGCAAAACACTGCCTGTGCTGATTACCGTTTATGTGGACAAATCCTTCGATTTTGTCATCAAAACCCCGCCAGCTGCTGTACAGTTGATGGAGTTGGCAAAAATTAAGAGCGGCTCGCCTCAACCCAATAGAAATAAAGTGGGATCTGTTTCCTGGGATCAGATCAGAGGTGTAGCTGAAAATAAGATGAAGGACTTAAACGCATTTACCATCGAATCAGCAATGAGAATGGTCGCCGGAACAGCTCGCAGTATGGGGATCACCGTATCAGGTGATGCACCGTGGGGAGCTGCTGCAGCGCCAGAGGAGAATTAATATTTTTTCACCGGGAAGGGAGCCGGATAGTCCCGGCGCTTGTACCTTAAAGTCATTCAAATGGCAAAAGTTAGTAAAAAAAGACAGGCGGTCAATGCCAAAGTCGATTCAAACAAAATGTACTCCCTCAGAGATGCAGTCGCTCTCGTGAAGGAAGTAAACACTGCCAAGTTTGATGCATCCGTAGATGTTCACATCAAATTAGGTGTTGACCCCAGAAAGGCCGACCAGGCAATCAGGGGCACTGTTTCCCTGCCACACGGCACGGGTAAAGTTAAGCGCGTATTAGTTTTGTGTACTCCCGACAAAGAAGCAGAGGCTAAAAATGCCGGTGCCGATTATGTAGGTTTGGATGAATACATCACAAAAATCAGCCAGGGATGGACGGATGTGGATGTCATAATCGCAATGCCTAATGTCATGGCAAAAATCGGACAGATTGGTCGTATCCTCGGTCCTCGTGGATTAATGCCAAACCCTAAAACAGGTACTGTAACCGTAAATGTAGGTGCTGCAGTGGAAGAGGTGAAGGCTGGTAAAATTTCATTCCGTGTTGATAAATACGGAATCATACACTCACCCGTTGGACGTGTTTCTTTTTCACCAGAAAAGCTGGCTGAAAATGCTATCGAACTGATCAGCACTCTCGAGAAGATGAAGCCTTCCACAGCAAAAGGTATTTACATGAAATCCATTAGCATTGCCAGTACCATGAGTCCCGGTATCGCAATAGATACCAAAACTATTAAATAATCCGCAAACTTTACACCAATGACACGTACAGATAAAGGAACACTGATAGAAGAACTGAAGGAAAAATTTGAGAATTCTCAGTTCTTTTATGTGACTGACGCCACTGGTTTGTCGGTCGCCAAAATCAATCAGTTGCGCAGAACATGCTTCGAAAAGGGGATTGATATTAAAACTGTCAAAAACACACTGGCCATCAAAGCCATGGAAGACCAGCCTGAAGATCGTAATTTAAAAGCGATTTTCTCTGCTTTCAAAGGACAAAGCACAGTTTTGTTTTCCAGCGATGGCAAGCTTCCAGCAACGATCATCAAGGAATTCAGAGGGAAAGACGTGAAGCCTGTATTAAAAGCAGCTTACATTGATTCTGATATTTTCTTCGGTGATGATCAACTCGAAGTTTTGGTAAAACTGAAGACGAAGAAGGAATTGATCGGCGATGTGATCTTCCTCCTCCAGTCTCCAGCTTCAAGAGTGGTAAGCTCATTGAAATCAGGAGGTACCACGATCGCAGGTCTCTTGAAAACACTCGAAGAACGAGGGGAATAAGTATTTTTCTAAATGTTACGTTATAGCTTCCAACATTAACGAATCTAAATTTTTTAAAACAACAAAACCATCATAACATGGCAGATTTAAAAGCATTCGCAGAGCAACTGGTTAACCTTACAGTGAAGGAAGTCAATGAGTTGGCTCAGATATTGAAGGATGAATACGGCATCGAACCAGCAGCAGCAGCAGTTGCAGTTGCAGCAGCACCCGCAGGAGGTGCAGGAGCCGGTGACGCACCAGCAGAAAAAACTGAGTTTGATGTGCACCTGACTTCTGCAGGAGCCAACAAACTTGCAGTTGTAAAAGAAGTGAAGACAATCCTGAACTTGGGTCTGAAAGAGGCAAAAGATCTCGTGGATGCAGCTCCTTCTTTATTGAAGGGCGGTGTCTCCAAGGCAGAGGCAGAGTCTATGAAGGCCACTCTGGAAGGAGCAGGTGCTTCTGTTGATCTGAAGTAATTTGACAAAAGTATGCGGGCTGAATGTCAGAATGTAAGCCCGAAAAAACATTGACGTCTGGCTTAACCGACCATTGGTGGGTTAAGCCTCTCGTCATTAAACTGTTTGTGAACAATTCTGGCCCTTTTGTTCTTTATTTATCGAATTACGCTTAATATAACCAAATATGACATCAAACGGAGTCGCTACCTCTTCCGGAAATCAAAGAATCAATTTCGGTAAAATCAGATTGGCAAATCAATATCCAGACCTTCTGGAAATCCAGATTAAATCCTTTCAGGAATTTTTTCAATTGGAAACTACACCCGAAAACAGGGGAAATGAAGGTCTTTACCGTGTTTTCCAGGAAAACTTTCCCATTTCCGATGCCAGGAATATTTTCGTTCTCGAATTTCTGGATTATTTCATTGACCCTCCACGTTATTCCATAGAGGAATGTATGCAGAGGGGACTAACGTACAGTGTTCCACTAAAAGCGAAATTA
>JAJTEZ010000033.1 GCA_021298335.1 Saprospiraceae bacterium
AAAAAGTAAGACCTATTGTTATGGCCACAATGAAAAAGCCGACATATTTTTACGCAACCATGTCGACGTCAATTGTGCTGGTCTTTGTTTCGTTATTTTTATTGCTTTTTTTTCACTCGTCGCACATCACGAACATTGTCAGGGAGAATTTATTTCTGATAGTGGAACTTGAAGAGCAGCTTCCCTCTGCACAAGTCGATTTAATCCAAAAGAATATTGCATCCATAGATGGTGTAAAACCTGGTTCTGTCAAATTTGTTTCCAGAGATGAAGCCCTAAAAAGCATGGCTGGGGAGTTGAATCTGACCCAGTTGGAGGGGGATAATCCTTTTCGGGACCTGATCGTTTTTCATGTGTTGAGTGGTGCATACTCCGATACACGTTTGAAGGAGTTTAAGCGAAATATTGAGCTGGAAAAAGGAGTCACAGGGGTCTATTTTGAAAATGATAATGTAACGGCTGTAAAAGAAAATCTCGATACTGCTGCGATGGCTATTCTGATTCTGGCTATTTGTTTTGTCATTCTTGCGGTAGCAATCATATTTAATACGATCAAGCTTACTTTATATAGCGATCAGAAGATGATTCAAACAATGCAAATGGTTGGAGCAGACCAGTCGTTCATCAAACGTCCTTATTTGAGGGCTGCATTCAAAATGTCTGTTCAGGCTTCACTGGCAGTACTTGTTTTTGTTTTATTGCTCTGCTTGACACTGTTACAGAGCGGAAGTATATTTGGTGAGATTATCCAATGGACATGGGTTGGGTTTACAATTCTGATCAGTTCGGGAATTTCATTTTTGATTCAGTTTTCAGCCACTTATCGCATCATCCATTCATATCTGAAATTGCAAAATCAACTTTGATTGTGCAAAGGTATGCATTAGAAAATAACATAATAGAGCAATAACTGAATCAAAGACAAATTGTATATTTGTGTGTTAATCAAAAAATATGGCCAAGGAAAAAGTTTATACCCGGAAAACAGAATCTCTTTCATCAACAGGTAGTGCACTGGATGACAACGGTAGTGAATTGTTATTTGGGAAGAAAAACTACACGTTTATCCTGATTGGTGTGGGTTTGATTTTTCTTGGTTTCGTGCTGATGTCAGGTGGTCACATGTCTTCACCAGATGTATGGGATGAGTCATTGATCTATAGCCCACGTCGGATTACCCTTGCCCCGATGTGCATACTTGCAGGATTGATAGTGAGTGTTTATGCTATCTTTATAAGGGAAAAAGCATAATTTGCATGAACCTGGAAGTGTTACAGGCCATCGTTTTGGGTCTGATTCAAGGATTGACAGAGTTTCTGCCGGTTAGTTCCAGTGGACACTTGGAAATAGCAAAGTTTATTTTAGGTAATGAGGCTGTACCGCACGAGAGTCTTCTTATGACGGTTGTTCTGCATTTTGGTACTGCCTTGGCGACACTCTATGTGTTTCGAAAAGATGTAGTGCAGATTCTTACAGGATTTTTCTGGGGTCCTTCCAATCCTCATAGGACATTTGGTTGGCAAATCATATTATCTATGTTGCCTGCTGCTTTTGTTGGTTTGTTTTTTGAAGACGAGATCGATCAGATGTTTTCTCAGAATATTCTGTTTGTATGTTCGATGTTAATGCTGACGGGTGTTTTATTGTTTATAGCAGAAAAAGCTTCTTATACAGGAAAAGGGATCACCTTTTCTTCTGCTCTTTGGGTGGGAATAGCACAAGCAATTGCCATCACCCCGGGTATCAGTCGCTCAGGTGCGACAATTTCTGCGTCAGTGCTTTTAGGAATCGACCGAGCAAGTGCCGCCAGATTTTCATTTCTCATGGTGGTGCCTTTAATTTTTGGTAAAATGACCAAAGATCTGATGGACGGTTCCTTTCAGCTGCAATCTACAGCAATGATGCCACTCCTCACTGGATTCATTGTATCGTTTTTTGTAGGAATATTTGCCTGTAAATGGATGATTGCCTTGGTCCAAAAAAGTAAGCTCCATTATTTTTCATTGTACTGCCTCGTGGCTGGGTTTGTGGGTATTTTATATGCTGTGGGAAAATAAACATATCGTCACAAAAACTTCCTTGGATCAGCCCGTCGATTTCCTAAATGGTGCTATCTTGCTGATTGACAAACCATTGGGATGGACATCTTTTGATGTTGTCAACAAATTGCGGTTTACCCTTAGGCACAAGCTGGGGGTAAAAAAAATAAAAGTAGGTCATGCCGTATACGGGCAAGATGAAACTGGGTGCAACCACTCCGACGTATGATGCTGAGGCCGAGGAAGATGCAGTCTTTCCTACAGACCATATCAGCCAAGCGATGATTCAAGAGGCATCCCAACTGTTTACCGGAGAAATTCTGCAGACTCCGCCTGTGTATTCTGCGGTCAAAGTAGATGGAACAGCGGCTTACACTTTGGCCCGAAAAGGGAAAGATGTAGTCCTGCAGCCACGTCGAATTCAAATTTATGAGTTTCACACAATTTTTGACAGCTTTGAAGAAGTGCTTTTCTCTGTGCGATGCAGTAAGGGAACATATATTCGTTCCTTGGCGCATGATTTTGGTGCGCAACTTGGCAGTGGAGCTTATTTGCGGTCTCTAAGGCGCGAGGCTATTGGGGAATGGAGAGTTTCTGATGCACTTAGTGTTGAAGAAGCACACCATTGGATCAATGATATGGGAAAAGCATTGGAAACGACTTGATTTTCGTCACGTTTATATGGATATAAATAATATATATCATTGGATTGACATCCACGTATGGATTTTTTTTTAATTTTGGGTAAAATCCCCGCAGATGAAGATGATTGACGGTAGGGCAGTCGCAGAGGAGTTGAAAAATGTACTGAAGCAGCAAGTACAAGAGTATGAAAAAAATTCCGGAAGAGTTCCCCATTTAGCAGCGATATTAGTTGGAAACCATCCGGCGAGCCAGGCATATGTTGGCAATAAGGTGCGCGCCTGCGAGCAAGTAGGGTTTCGATCAACCCTGATTCGCCTGCCGGAAACTGTTTCAGAAGAAGAATTGCTCCTCGAAATCGAAAAGTTGAATGCAGACCCTGAAGTAGATGGTTTTATCGTGCAATTGCCATTGCCCGCACATATCAGTGAGGTTAATGTGACCTTGCAGATTGATTACCGAAAGGATGTGGATGGCTTTCATCCGGTTAATTTTGGGCGAATGGCTCAGGGACTTCCCTGCTTTCTTCCAGCAACGCCTTATGGAATTACAATGTTGCTTGACAGATACCATATCAGCACAGGAGGAAAACATGTGGTCGTCCTGGGGAGAAGCAATATCGTCGGAACTCCGATCAGCCTTTTATTGTCTCGAAAGGGTATGGATGCAACGGTCACTTTGACACACAGCAGGACAAAAAATCTGGATGAATACCTATCAAAAGCAGACATACTCATTGTGGCTATTGGAATACCGAATTTTGTAAATGAACGTATGGTGAAAGAAGGAGCCGTTGTGATTGATGTAGGCATCAATCGAGTGCCTGATCCGAAGGATGATCAGAAATCAATCCTGGTGGGTGATGTGGATTATCATGAGGTAAAGGATAAATGCAGTTATATTACACCTGTCCCTGGAGGAGTAGGCCCCATGACAGTAATGGGTCTGCTAATGAACACATTCAAAGCTGCCACAAGGCAGATATACCCTTGAGAATCTAAACAATGGAGAAATATTTTTCACTTACAGTGAAAGGATCAGAAGAAAGGATTATCGGCATTCTTTCGCAGTTTCCGTTTGAGTCGTTTGAAGAAAAAGATGACGAAATCCTCGCTTATATTTCAGAGTCAGAAATGACTGATTTCCTGAAAAAAGATGTGGAGGCCACACTTCTTGAATTTTCTTTGCAGTTTTCCTGGGACTCAATCGAACCTCAAAACTGGAACCAACTTTGGGAATCCTCATTTCACCCAGTCAATGTCGAAGGGTTTTGTCAGGTCAGAGCTTTATTCCATCCCCCCGATTCATCAGTAAAATTCGACATCATTGTGCAACCAAAGATGGCATTTGGTACCGGACACCATGCCACAACACATATGATGCTACAATGGATGTCTACCTGCGAATTGAATGACCTTGAGGTATTTGATTTTGGCTGTGGTACCGGTATTCTGGCGGTTTTGGCTGGTGCAATGGGGGCTCAAAAAGTTGACGCAGTCGATATTGAGAGAGAAAGTTATCTCAACACGATCGAAAATGCTGAGGTAAATCAGATTTCTTGTATCCATGCCTGGTGTGGCGAAATTGACGACGTCCCTTTCCAGCCTTATCATATAGTGCTTGCAAATATCAACCGAAACGTGTTGTTGAAACATGCATCTGAAATTCGGAATCGTATGCTTCCCGGAGGAATACTCATCTGGTCTGGTGTCTTGGAAGATGATGCGCCACAAGTTGCAGCAGCGTTCGCCTCTCAAGGATTTGTCCAAGAGGGAATATTGCTGCGAAATGGCTGGGCAGCAGTAAAAATGAAACTTCAATAAAAAAGGCAGGGGATACACCCATTGATGTATACCCCTAACCGATAAATAAAGAATCCAGTAAAAATTTTAATGCATACAGATGCTTCGCAGGTAAGATTACTCTAATCGAGTCATTTTTTACTTCTGTTTGCCAAAATATGCCGGATTATCTGCCAACAATCAGAAATTATCTGCTCGCCTAATCCCGGATGATCAAAATCCCGTTTGAAGATCCGGGAATCATCTTGTCTGGCAATACCAGTTCGTCATTAAACCAAACCTGAGCATTGGAATATACCAATCCATCTTGGTTTCTCAAAGGTTTACATTTGATGATGTCACTGTTTTGGTCATTCCACTGAATTTTTGTTTCGGTGATGACATCACTAGAAATATCATTGGGAAATAGCCTCGCAATAAAATTCCCGGTACTTTCGTAGAAGCAAATCTGCTTCGGACAATCCAGTGACGCATTGAAAGCTTCCACCCAGCCTGCTGACGTCTTGTAAAGAACTTTGACATTCTCTGTGTTTAACGTGCCGTTTGTTTTCGGATTCAACAGATCTGCTCCTTGCGTATTGCGTATCTGTATATCTAAGTGGTTGTTCACAGGAATTTCAACTTGATCATTTTTACTACATGAGGCAATAAAAAGAATTAAGCAAATTGCTAAAGTTTTCATATTGTTCATATTTAATAAGTAATAAATTAAGGAATAATATTATATGTTAAATTTTGATTGTAAGGAAAGCCTGTGCCCGGTCCGGTCCACGTCTGATAATGAAACCACCCGTTATAATAGCCATCCCAACCCCAGTTCATATGAAGTTTTATGTCGTTGACACATTTGTTCCGGTTGATTTGATATCCATCACAAACCCAGGCATGGCATTTATCAAATGTAGTGAAAAAGCCAAAGACCTTGGATACATTCTGGCAACCATCCAACACCAGAGGATGCTCCTGATCTATATTTTGTAAAATCGTCACATAATCAGCCGGTTGGTACGTTTTTCTTTCTGCATTCCCAAATGCAAACGTGTTTTTAAATGATCGTGGAATGCTGCTCCCGGTGGCGCCTGAACCACTGCAGCCATAATTCATAGATACACTATTGCCAGCATCCCTCATCATTCGTTGTACCTCCCGATTCCCCTGATGATCCGGCATGCTGTAATAATAGTACAGAAACTGATTCGGATGTTCCCAGTATCTCAACACCTGCGAGATCGCAGTGGCTACGCACCCCGTGTATGCCCGTGTGTTTGAATAGCAGGCATTACAGCCTAAAAGAGGGCAGTTTTCATTGTAGGTGCAGGCTTGTCCCCAGGTTGTTGTTAAAAGGGGCCCTTTGGTGGTTGTCGAAAATGGTCCGCACGGATCGTCAATTTCTGATGTACCAGTTCCGCTGCTATTACCATCTCCGTTCTGCTGACACCAGATGTCTGGTTCTCCACACCCCAGTGTGGTGTTTGTCAGGCATTCCGGATAATTCGGACATTCTGGACAACAGTTGTTATTGAAAAGCATAGGCTCCAGTCCCGTTTCCTCCATTGCCAGTGCCCACGGTGTGGCACTTATGGGGCCATTTCCATTTTGGTTCTGTCCAATTGAACTGATAAACTGTGAAGTAGTCTCCATCCAGTCCACAAGACCAGAAGGAACAGCTACCTTTTCGTACTTACCTCGTTCGACATAAGCACACAAAGCTGTGTACCTGGCATCTGCTGACAGCACGGAAAATCCGTCATCCGCATAATTGACAATATACATGACGTTCATTCCGGTGGCATCCGCAATAGGATAAGTCGTTTCTACGGCTCTTTCCGGCGTTGAAATGTCAGGTCTGAAAAATTTACCCTGCTGATCGATTCTGCGGGCAACAGAAACGGCAGTTTTTTCGTCAATCTGAAAAACCAGCCTGTCTTTCACATCCTGAGAATTCTGCGTCCTGTTTTGCAGCGTATCTTTTCCAGTGGAGAATTCGGTTTCCTGATCCGAACATGAAACAAATAACATCATCCCAAGGCTTATACACACTGGAATGACAAAAGAAAAATGTTTGGTTTTCATACAATGTAGTTTAGAAAAGTGAAGTAATTAAATAGTCATTGTCTTTAAAAAGACTCGTTAGATTCAGAGTGGTACATGTCATCAACCTGGCCATCTTTGAATGAATGCCACCACTCCCTCGTCCCAATTCCTATACCCAATAGGATTATTGTGAAAGGACTCAGCACAAAAAAAATAAGAGAAAAGAAAAATGTTGTTTTCATAGTCGCTACGCGTTGCTTATAAATAATGAGCAAATCAAGCGAATTTAAATTTTATGAATTCTGAAAAATCAGAATTTGGACGATGCGAGTCAGAATTTGGGTCTCCCCTCAGGATTTTATCTCATTTTTGGCCTTCGGCGCTTTCCTCCTGGCATCATCATCTGCCCGGTCTTCATTCCCATACTTTGAGCGACCTTCATCTGCCCTCTGTTTTGGATAGCAGTTTCAAATTGCTTGAATTGCTCTTTCAATTGAGGTTCGGTAATTTTTAGGCCTTTCGCCTGGTAAAAATAGTTTTTGGCTCCTGTCCAGTTGTTTTTTTGCGCCTGAATACCTGCCATCTGTAGATAAACCATGCCTTTTTCGTTGTCACTTGGAAGATTTAAACTCAGCGCCTGATTGAAATATCCTTCAGCTTTTACATTATCTTTTTGTTGAGCAGCAATAGAGCCCTTTAGAATAAAATAAAAAGCCCTATTTGTGACATATAACAATCTCGGAAAGAATGTAAGTTCAAGTCGTTCTTCCGCACCTTGGAAATCCATCTTCTGAAATAGGTCAGATGCCGACTGGACGGTTCCGAGCAACAGATAACTCAGTAAAAACAGTAAACCCACAAGAAAGAAAATCCAACCATAGCCAAAACCATAAGCATAGGTAAATGCTGCTCCACCCAGAAAACCTACAGCGATTGCCGCAAACTTTATATATACGTGTACTGTGAACATATGTCTTAATTACGGGTTTACCTTAAATCAGGCACAAAAATACATTGTTTTTTTGATTCCTCTGGCTTCAGCGGTCAAATGGCTGCTCATATATTTTCGAAAAGAATATTTTTCAATGCAAATTAAATTATCTTCACTTGGCGACCTAATGTTTGCCGGATCCAATGAAAGAGGGCAGCAGATCTCATTTTCCGGAAACAAAGAGGCCGTCAGTCCAATGGAATCGGTGTTAATGGCTGCATCAGCCTGCAGCGCTATTGACGTTGAAATCCTGCTGCAAAAAATGCGGCAGCCCTACACTCGCATCGAAGTGGAAACAGAAGGTGTACGGGCCGATACCATTCCTGCGGTGTTTCAGACTATCCATTTGCATTATAAAATTTATGGCGATGTAAAGCCTGAAAAGGCAGAAAAAGCTGTTGCGATGTCGCTTGAAAAATATTGCTCTGTCTCTCTCATGTTGTCAGCAAGTGTCCAAATTTCACATAGTGTAGAAGTGGTCAGAGAGTGAACTACTGATTTATCCTGCATAGAGCCAATACCATTCTACTTGTTCAGTTCATAATATATTCTGCGGCGGTCATTAGATTCCTTCTTCCTGATGATCAATTTTTTGCGGTGGGAATATTCGTACAACCGGTTGATTTCAGAAATGAATTGGTTCCGCTTAAATTTCAGTGTGTCTGCATTTTCAATATTCTGGATTCCAAGAAATTGATCAAGTTCAGACATGGTAAGGATTGATTTTTCCAAAGTAAGCAGTTGAGCGATCAGCTTTGTGTACTCACTTTCTGTTTTCTTCCTCTTTGGTTTTAATTTCCTCCCGAACAGGACGAATCCGAAGATACCCATCGTGAGAGGCAGAATCAACATCAGTTTATCATACAAACTAGCTGTAAGCGGCGCAGATGCGACTGAATAATACTTTGAAACGTATTGTTTTATGTCAAATTCACCTTTCAGAATCATTTCACGATCAAATACCTTTAAACTATCTCCGAAAACATGAAAAAAAAGAGGAAATGATGATGCATCATTCGATGAAATTAAACTTCCGAATTCGCTTTGATAAGGCGTTTCAGTTTTTTTATCATACATCAAAAGTGGGTTGTTATTAGGGTAGTAGACAAATTGTTCAAATTCAATTTCGCGGTTATTGGATTTTTTTGCGAAGATTCCATGGTCATATTTCGGTTGGAACAGACTGATTTGATTGTTTTTGATGTCAATATCATAGCTGTTACTGCCCAATAATCGAAGGCCCTCATTCGTGATATGCGCAAGACTGTGGCGCAGATTTTGAGTACATGAAATTAGTTCCCATTGATGCTTTTCCATACAAAAATGCATCAACCGGCCATGGTCAATCCAGTAGCCATATCCTCCAAACGAATAAATCTCATTTTGAAATGTGAAGTTTTTTGAATAAAAGTTGTGTCCGAAATATGGGTGCTTGTACAAATATTTCCATTCGTTTCCATCCCAGCAGAATACATCCATCAATCCTCTTGCTACACCCAGGAATTGTTGGTCCACTTCAAGAACATCCAGTCGTCCTATTTTTTGTTGCCCGTCCTTAATTTGTTGTTCCAGTCGAATGCCTGACTGTAGCATTTTTGAAATTGTCGCCTCCTGGATTTGCAGATTTTTCTGAGTATAATACACCTGGATCTGGCATGTTCCCATTTCTCCGAGCAAACCTATCAGGATACACAGACCAGTCGATTTCAACTGGCAAATAGTTTTAATCAACCTGTCAAACATAGTTTTAGGATTGTTCATAGGATGGAAAAGTGCAATTTTTTTTTGTGTACATCTGATTTAAGCTCCTCCGGACACATCTCTTAATTGTACAATGCTCACCATGTTTTTGACCCGCTTTAATATGGTTACCTCATACTCATCGAGGATCATTTTTTCATTGGCGGCCGGGATTCTCCCAAACCGGTGTAGGATGACTCCTGCCAGAGTGGCGGCATCGTTGACCGATTCCAGTGCGTAGGGCAGATAAGCATTGATATCATTCAGGGCCGCCGTTGCCATCACTTTGAATGTCTTGTCGTCGATTTGCTCTACGACGGGCGTTTCATTGTCGTATTCATCCTGAATTTCTCCCACCAGCTCTTCCAGAATGTCCTCCAGTGTGACCAGCCCTTCAGTTCCGCCAAATTCATTGACGATAATGGCCATTTGTGAGTGTGTACGCTGAAAATCTTTTAATAAATGGGCAATTTTTCTGTTTTCAGTCGTAATCTGCACCGGACGGATTAATTCTTTGATGACAAGTGGAGTCTTATCCTTCAGTTTCAATAAAATATCCTTGGTATTCAGGATTCCGACAATATTATCAATGCTGTTTTCATAACATGGAATTCTGGAATACCCTTCGTCCAGCAATTTAACCAACGCCTCTTCATCTCCCGTTTCAGTATTAAAGACAACCATCTGGTTGCGTGGCACCATGATTTGTCGTGTAGTTCTATCTGAAAATTCAAAGGCATTTTTGATAATTTCATAGTCTGAATTGACAATCGCCCCGGTTTCACTGCTTTGCTGGACCAGGTATTTGAGCTCATCCGAACTATGTACTTCAGTACCATGTACCGGTTGGATTCCCATGGTTTTTAGTATAATATTTGCAAGACCATTCAGTAAACGGATGAATGGCCTGAATACAATATAAAACGCATTGAGAGGGTAGGCGATCCACAGAGTCGTGTTTTCAGGCCTTTGGATTGCCAGTGACTTCGGAGCAAGTTCGCCAAATACAATATGCAAGATTGTGATGACTACGAAGGCAATTGGTAATGCGATCTGATGCGCTACTTCGGGTGTAATCTGTATTTGAAACAGATGGAATATTTCCAGAATAATTTTTGAGACAACAGGTTCTCCTACCCAGCCAAGCCCCAGACTCGCAAGTGTAATTCCCAGCTGAGTTGCTGCAAGATACCCATCAAGATGTTCAATGATATGCGCTGAAAGCTTGGCAGTTTTTAATCCTGCCTGCGCCTTGAGTTCGATTTGCGAGGCCCTCACCTTGACTATGGCAAACTCGGCTGCAACGAAAAAGCCATTTAATAACACCAACGTGAGTGTAATAAGAATATCGATTACCATGTAGATTTAAAATAATCCAACTGCAAAAGTACACAAATTTATGACTCATGAATCTGCTTCTTGGGAAAGTGGGGGATTTGTTATCATAATTCACTTGTTATTGAAGATGTTTTTATAAGTTTGTCCAGTTACATGTTATTTTTCATTTTTCAAGGATAGTTATACAGAAAACATGGAAGTATCTCAGTCGAATTTACGCGCCTTGATTCTTGTCTGGGCCTTCGCAGAATCCGGTATCGGAGGAATACTGCATGCACTTAAACTGCCGCTGACAGGACTGCTTGTGGGAGGGATAGCTATCGTTTGTATTGCACTCACTGCTTACTGGTCCGGAGACCGGAGAAACTCGGTGCTTGAAGCACTTCTGACCGTTATCCTTGTCAAGCTTGCGGTGAGCCCACACTCGCCCTGGCAGGCATACATCGCAGTTTTTTTTCAGGGATACCTAGGATATCTTTTATTTAGGGGAAGGAAACAATTTGCATTCAGATCTTTGATTTTTGCTATCCTATGTATGGCTGAATCAGCACTGCAAAAGTTGCTGATGACCTGGCTGATTTATGGTACGGATTTTTTACAAGCCCTGGATCAGGCTGCTTTTTCAGTCATCAAGTCATTTGGCTGGGCGGTGTCCGGTTCCGTTGTCATCTGGGCCTTTGGCCTTTACTTTTTGACGTACCTGCTGGCCGGTGCAATACTTGGAAAATGGATCCCTTCAGTGCCTCTGCAGGTGGAGGCATTTCATCAAATCCTTCCTCCAATGACTGTGGTGAATGACAACCCATCAGTAAAATTGAGAAATCGCCATAAACCTGTCATCCTGGGCTTTCTGCTATTTGCTTGTCTTTTGGTTTTGTTAAAACTGCTTGCTCCACAGCTGCCTGCGACGGATTTGATATTCATTTTCTGCCGTTCGGTAGCAATCAGCATGCTTCTCATCTTTTTGGCAGGTCCTTTTATCATGTTTTTAATAAGAAAATGGGCAGGACACCGCAAGGAATCATCCGCATTTTTTACAGACACCATCGAAATGATACCGGTATTTACTTCCAGTGTATCTAAAGCTTTTCAATGGGTATACGCACAGGGAAAAGGTTTTGGGCAATGGAAAACATATATTCTTGCATTGCTTGTGGTAAGCCTGCGTTTACAAAAGAAATAATCCTCCTTGGCAAAGTTTACACTTTTTACCGGGCCGGTACGTTCCGGCAAATCCACGGCACTCCTGCGATGGATTGAGAATGGTAGTGATTGTAAAGGTTTTATCTGTCCCGACGTAGACGGGAAGCGAATGTTATATTCCATAACAGACCAGATTACAAATCCCTTTGAAGTCGATGCCGGTGGTCCTGAAAAAATAATACAAATCGGGCGTTTTTCGTTTCTGCAATCCACTTTTACTCTCGCCCGAAAAATTCTGCAGGAGGGATGTGTACTGCAGGCTGGCACATTTATCATAGATGAAGTGGGATGGATGGAGTTAAAGGGAGAAGGCTTCGAACCTGAGTTGAGTAAGTTTATAGATGCCGTTCGGCACCACAGTCAAAACCTCAATGTTTTCATGGTCGTTCGGGAAAGCTTGATAGACGAAGTCATTGGGCATTACCATCTTTCTGAGGTAGACGTGATAGATGTTCGCACGACCTCACTCCCTTAGGAAAGGAGAGTTCATTCGTATTTTTCTGAAAATACCTGATACGTTTTGATTTTTCAGTCTGCAAGACTTGTTTGTTTCAGGCGGATTGTCTACATTACAGAACAATTTGGAGTTTTCCTATTTATAGATGCAATTGTTTTGTTGAAACTGAACAACATATATGTCGCCGCGACCAGTCAGCACGTGGGTAAAACCACCACGACGCTTGGATTGGTGTCAGCCTGTATGAAGCTGGGACTGAAAACCGGATACTGCAAACCTGTCGGGCAGAAAATACTTGACCTCAATCACCTCAAAGTAGATAAAGATACGGTCCTCTTTTCGGACCTCATCAACTTCAAAATCGTTCCGGAGAGACATAGTCCAGTCATACTGGGCCATGGGGCGGTTCAGGAGTATCTGGATCATCCGGAAAAACAGGATTTATTCAAAAAAATTATTAAAGCAGAAAAATATCTGTCACAAGAAAACAATGTGGTCATTTATGAAGGGACCGGACATCCTGGTGTAGGTAGTGTGGTGGGGGTGTCAAATGCAAGAGTGGCGAAACTTCTCAATGCAGGAGTCATCATGGTTGTCGAAGGCGGAATTGGAAGCACAATCGACATGCTCAGTATGACAACTTCTTTATTTCGAGAGCAAAATGTGCCAATACTTGGCGTAATTTTAAACAAAGTAACACCGGAAAAGATGGATAAGGTGCTACATTATACCGGCCGTTGGCTGCAGAAAAACAATTTCCCCCTGCTTGGTATGATTCCTTATGAAAAAACACTCGCCTATCCTCTCATCCGGATGGTCGCCGAAGCCGTAAAGGGGGTAATCACCTATAACGCTGACTTTGCAGACAATAAAGTGGAGAGTATCATTGCCGGTTCATTGATTGATGTCAACGAACTGAAATCTTCCCAGGATTTGTTACTCGTTGTGTCTACTCGCTCTATCAATGAAGCCATTCGGAAGATAGAATTTATGGCTCAAAATCATGGGATTAGCCATTGTCCACTTTCTGGTATCGTTGCCAATGGAGATGGTCAAATGGACGCGCATACTCTTAAATATATTGAGAAAAACAACCTCCCTCTGATCCGTACAGAAATTGACACATACGGCTCAGTGCTCCGCATCAGTAAAATCGAAGTCAAAATCAATAAAAATACTCCATGGAAAGTAAGGATGGCTATAGATCTGTTTGACAGCCATATAGATATGGAACAGATTTTGCAATCTTGCAGGATTCCCGGAAGTCATTCATAGTCATTGAAGTTTTACATAGTATTTAAGAATATATGTATATTTAACACAAAAAAAGTAAGTTATGAAGAACACCGCTCATGTTTTACAGCAAACAATCTGTCTGATTCTGGGAGGAGGAGCGGGGACGAGACTATATCCTCTGACCAAGGACCGCTCAAAACCGGCTGTACCTATCGGAGGTAAGTACCGCCTTATTGATATTCCCATTTCCAATTGCCTGAACTCAGGTCTGTACAGAATCTTCGTTTTGACCCAATATAATTCAGCTTCCTTAAACAAGCATATTAAAAATTCTTTTCACTTTGATCATTTTTCAAATGGTTTTGTAGATATTCTGGCCGCAGAACAAACCAGTGGTAATATGGACTGGTTTCAGGGCACTGCAGATGCCGTAAGGCAGTCTGTGAGAAATTTTGCTTACCATGATTTTGACTACATCCTGATCCTTTCGGGCGACCAGCTTTACCAGATGGATATCGAAGAGGTACTCAATAATCATGTCGAGTTGGGTGCTGATGTCACAATTGCTACCATTCCTGTCAATGCTCAGGATGCTACTTCGTTTGGAATCATGAAAGTTGGTGCTGAAAACAAAATTGTTAGTTTTATTGAAAAACCAGCGAGTCATGTTCTCCAGGACTGGACTTCTGAAGTGGGTGAGGAAATGGAGGCACAGGGTAGAAATTATCTTGCTTCCATGGGCATTTATGTGTTTAGCAGGCCCGCTCTTCGGGTATTGCTCAATGAGAACCCTAAAGCTGTAGATTTTGGAAAAGAATTGATTCCGGACTCAATACACCGGGGAATGAATGTGATCAGTTATGCTTATAATGGCTACTGGACGGATATTGGAGATATCAAATCGTTTTTCGAGGCGAATATCGCATTGACCAAGGATATTCCGGAATTTAATATGTTTGATAATGATAACAGGATTTACACCCGTCCGCGCCTGCTACCTCCAGCAAAATTTTCAGGGGTATCATTCACTCGGACCATCGTGGCTGAAGGGTCGATCATTCAAGCGAAAATGATTGAAAATTCAATTCTTGGTGTCAGGTCGCGCATTGATTATGGCACGATCATCAAAAACTCGTATATCATGGGCAATGATTATTTCGAGTCATTGGAGGATATTTCAATACCCGGAAGGATACCTATGGGAATCGGCAAGGATTGCTATATTGAAAACGCAATCATTGACAAGCACGTCCGGATTGGCGACAATGTCATCATCCGTGGTAATGACCAGCTGGTAGACCAGGAACATGAACAATATGTGATCAAAAAGGGTATCGTGGTCATCCACAAAAATGCTGAAATTCCAGCAGGAAGCATCATTGGATTTAAATAAAATGATGTATTCCCTTCACGTTACTGAAGGCGACTGCATTCTGGGGATTCTAATCAGCCTCCCTATCCTGCGTTACGTCTTCATATGAAGATTATCGCTGAATAAACATATGCATCATAGGAGGCGCCTGATTTTGAGGTGCACCTAATGCATTGATGTTGTACGTGGCATTCAACATAAAATATCTGCCGATTGTATTCGAAATGGACTCAGAAATATACGTTTCTGATGCAGTTCTGGAGATGCCCTGGTTTTGATTCAGAATGTCAAATACGCGAAGTTTTAGCGTGAGTTTATTCTGCATAAATCCCTTGGACAGGGACGCCTGCCACAATTTAATGGTTGTTGCCGCATCAAAAGACCCCTGGTCATAGAGGAAATACTCCATCCTGGAATCAAGGGTCCAGCCCTTACCTGCAAACCATGCGAAATAAGCCTCATAGGTCTGGTTCAGAAACTGGGTATTCAGTGTTTCATTTTCCAGGTACAGGTTTTGGTTCACATTCCATCTTCCTGTAACAGACAGGTCTACTACACTTTTCGATTTGTTTTCAAGCGTAAGGCTGTAGCCATTGCTCCACCTGTCTATTCTATTGGCAAGTCCATTGATGAAACTAATGCCCTGCGTAAGTGAAGAGTTTAGCCCCAGGCGTACTTTTGCTCGTAACGGCTGGATTGGACTGCTGTAGTTGATGTTTCCTGCCAACGTTCTCTCAAACTCGGTGTTAAGAGGCTTTTGAGTACGTAAAAACAGTACGGGATCTACAATACTGGCATTTGTGATACGGTTTTTTGTATATCCCAACCGAACATTGGCAAACAGACTTCTAAAATTGAACTGATCGAAAAAGTTATAGGAAATCCTCATGTTATGTCTGTATTCAGGTACCAGGTCAGGATTTCCCTGATAGACATTCAACGGATCACTGTTGTCGAGTACAGGCTGGAGTTGTTCAAGTGAAGGTTCCCGCACTGAGGTAGAATAGTTCATCCTAATACGCAGATTTTCAAGGTCCAGGGATGCTTTCGGGAGAAAATAGTTGAACGTACGATTCACATCCTCTCCAATGCTTGGCTTTCCTTCCAGGTTGGAATTTTGAAAATCAGTCCCAAGAGATGCGCTTACTGCTTCATTGATAAACCTGAAATTCAGCCCCGCTGTATTATACACGAACCTGTTGTCAAACGTTCTGCTTAATTCTTCATTCAATACTCCCGGCAAAATAAGATTATCCGGATTCAGATCGAGAAAATCTTTAATCAGGTCGGTTTTATTATTCCTCCTGCCTCCATTCAGTATCAGGAAAAAACGGTCAGATTTAAGCGGCTCTGTGTAGGATGCATTAAAATTATAATTTCCGTTATCTGAATATTGATTCTGGTCCTGAAACACAGACACATTCGGATTTAGTACCAAATCACGGCCATAAACCTCACTTAAGATTCTGTAAATATTATCAGTATTGCTTCCGCCGGCAGAAGCTTCTGAAGAGATGGTGCGGCCTCTTTTGGCCAGTTTTCTGCGTAAGTTGATAGAAAATGAGTAGTTATTACCGGTTGTAGTATTGTTTTTTTGCTGATCATTCAGGTTTAACAAGATTCTCTGTAAGCTGAGAGTAGTATCTGTCTGGCTGGATGTATTTTGATTTTCACGAAGACTTAAAGATCCTCTGAAAGTCAGTTCTGTCAGCGAGTCAAACCGCAAATCGAGCACAGTATTGATATTGTGGTTGATACCATCTGACAAGGAATTGTAAAATTTATCTGAAAGAAGTGCTCCGCCGGGAAGGAATGAGTTCACAAGTGTTGTCTGCCTGAGATCTGTTTCGCTTTGCGACAAGTAATAGCTGACATTCATTTTATTTTTTGTGTCCCAGTCGCGATTGAAATTGATCCCAGTGGTGATACTGTTTGTAAGTCCGGAATTATTCGGACCAAACGATATCGGTGCGCCACTGCTCATTCCCATGTTGCGCATACCTCCGCCGCCCGTCATCGAAGCAAAATCATTGACATTGATGCCTGCATTATTCAGGTTGTTCAGACTTCCAATGGCTGAAAGCTGTGAGTTTTTATTAAAACGATTGATGAGCGCTTTCCCTTCATACCTCTGATCAGTGCCGTAGCCACCCATGATATTTCCAAAAACTCCTTTTCGCTTGTCTTCCCGAAGTTCAAGGTTAATGGTTTTTTCCTCCTGACCATCATCAATACCAGTGAATTCAGCGGTTTTAGATTTTTTATCAAATATTTGCACTTTTTTTACAGCATTTGCCGGAAGGTTTCTTGTAGCCATTTTTGGGTCTCTACCAAAAAACTCTTTACCATCTACAGTGACTGCCTTCACATCTTCTCCCTGTACTTTGATGGATCCATCTGCATCTACCTCCACGCCAGGTAGTTTTTTTAATAATTCCTCTCCGCCAAAAGCTCGAGACTTCTTTGCAGAGTACCATAGCCGATATAGGTAATTTGTAGTGTATATTTTCCTGCTTTGATGCCTGAAAGTAAAAAACTTCCATCAGTCTCAGTCACTCCAAAAGATACCATGACTGAATCTGCTGGTGTAAGCAACACGGCAACAGCCCCAATCAGGTTGTTTTTTTCATTATCTTTCACGACACCCTTTACGCTGAGATTTTGCGAATTTGCCACACTTGACAGGCCTGCAAGAAATGTGCAAAAAATGATTAGACGCTTCATTCTGTTTTTTTTGTTCAATTTCTGATGATTCTTACTTCATTACCTCTCCCTCCCCACATTTCTCGCTGCTCCTTCATTTTCTGTTCTCTCAATGTATCAAATTCCTTCCGTGTAAGTTGCTCGCCTTTTTCCGGTTTTTTGATCTCAGGACTCAAAGTCTGGATTTCCGTAGCTATAATGTGCAACTGGGCACTCTGCAATTCCAAAATGATTCCCGGCAGATAGCCATACTTATCAGGCCCCCACTTCAATGGAATCTGAGGTGTGAAAAAAGCTACCAGATTTTGCGTCGAATCTTTGAAGGTTGCCTTCATGCAGGTATACCCCAGAATAGATTTTTGTTCCCCTGCGCTGATCTTCCACTTTGTGACCTGAATAGTATCCTCAATCAAAAAGTCTTTGCCAAAGAATGAGGTTTGCTCCAGCACCATGCCCGATGACTGCTCTTTATAGATAATTTTATTGGCCACCTCTCTCATCCTCCGGAACATTCGAGGACTATTGTCATTGGGATTGACCTCTTCTTTATGGTCAGGATCTTTGTCATAAAGTGACTGGTCTTTGTTGAATTGTAATCTCATGAAAATTTCCTGCGACTTTGGCATATCGGATGGCATATTTTCAAATTCAATATACCTTGTTTGTTTGAATTTAATGGTGCCCTGAGATACGGGTTGTGCTTGAAATTCCTTCATGATGCACAAAGTCAGCAGAAAAGTAACGAAATAGGGTAGGTGCATGGTAGACATTATAGTAAATAAAATGCTAAGTTAGAGTCCTCAGGCGGTCATTGTCAGCAATCTCTCGGCTTTAAGGAATTATTAACGAATGTAACTCCCTCAACAGACCAGAAAATAAGGGAAAAGTTTAATCTGGTTCTTGAATCATTCACAATTCACTCATTTTCCTGAAAGATGTATCTTTGCTAAATCGAAAAAAGAAAAGATCAATTACAATGATGTCCAGGCAAATTATTTTTGGTCGCCATGCAAAATCCTCATGGGCAGATCCTGGTCAGCCAGATTTTGACAGACCATTAAACGAGAGAGGAAAGAAAGATTCACCGCTGATGGCACAGCGATTGTCGAATGCAGGAGTCACACCACAGGCGATTTTGGCAAGTGCAGCAGTTCGTGCAAGGCAGACAGCACATGCCTTTGCTCAACAATTCAAGATCGAAGAGCAGTTGTTCCCCTCGCTTTATCATGCTGCTCCAGATGCCTATCTTGACGTGCTTCGTTCACTTTCGCCGGATGTACAAGTGGTTGCAGTGTTTGGCCACAATCCGGGAATGTCTTACATAGGGGAACTTATTCCACCTGGGAATATTCATCATGTTCCCACCTGCGGACTCATGCTTGCAGAAGGAAGTTGGGACGACTGGTCCGAACTTGATTGGTCAATGTTAAAGTTGAAGGCATTCTTGACTCCAAAAGATCATGGGAATGAATAAACTATTTCCATTTCTCTGCATAGGTTTGTTCATGGCATGTAGCAGTGAAAAACCTCCTCTGAAACTTCGCCTCACCCACGATCAGATCGTTCACGCCATTGTCGATATGTATTCGATGAATGCTGCACTGAATCTGAATGACATTGTGTATCGCGATTCGATATCCAATGAATATTATTCTCAGTTTGAAAAAATCAATGGTGTACCATCAGAGGTAATACGCAGTGATCTCGAATTGCTGCTTCAATACCCGGATACGCTTGTAAAATTAGAAAACCGGGCATTGGACACTTTGCGGGTGTTGCTGGAAAAAAGTCATTCGACTACTCCTTTGGTGATTGGAAAGAATTAACATTAATATAATATGTGTTACGGGCCTTCATCTTCACAATCTTTTAGCTTTGCGCAACAAATAAAAGTTCCCTGAAATGGCTGAAATTCGAATCCTTGTGGTAGATGACGAGGAGGATATCCTCGAAATTCTCAGGTATAATCTGGAAAAAGAGGGTTTCATAGTCCAGACTGCAGCGGATGGTCCGTCAGCGTTGCGGATTGCTGAGCAATTTTTGCCACAGCTTATCATTCTCGATATCATGATGCCGGGCATGGATGGCATTGAAGTTTGCGAAAAATTACGTGCAAAACCTCAGTTTACAAATACTCTCATTGCGTTTTTGACCGCCCGAAGTGAAGCATTTACCCAGATTTCCGCTTTGGATACAGGGGGCGACGACTTCATCAACAAGCCCATTAAACCGAATGTACTCAAGTCCAGAATCAACGCTCTTTTACGCAGATTACCTGCCGGTGATGGAGATGTTTCGAAATCATCCATCCAATATGGTGATTTGTGGATAGATCACGAGCAGTTTCGGGTTACTGTAGGAGGAGGGGATGCCAATCTTGCAAAGAAAGAGTTTGAATTGCTCACATTACTCGCTTCCAAGCCGGGTAAGGTCTTTAAACGACAGGAAATTCTTGCCAAAGTATGGGGAAATGATGTCATTGTCGGTGACAGAACCATCGATGTACACATTCGAAAGCTCAGAGAAAAAATTGGTGAAAAATATATCCAGACCATGAAAGGTGTGGGTTACAAATTTGACTTTTAACCTTGTTGCGAAATATTACGATACGGCAGCTCACCGCAGTCATTACATTTTTGTTGACAGCGTTTAGCCTGGTCTATACCTGGCTGATGACAACATTTTTTAAATCTGCCATTTTGTTTCTTCTTTTTCCTTTGTTGTTTTATTTTAATTACCTGATAATCAAATACTTACTTGAAAAATATGTATTTCGAAAAATCAAAGTAATTTACAAATTGATTTATGATAGTAAAAAAGAAAAGGGGCCTCAAGATTTAAAGTATGACGGACTGGATGAAGTCAATAGCAGGGTAGTGGAATGGGCCGAAAATACACGCAAAGAAATTGCTACGTTAAAGTCTCTTGAAGAATACAGGAAAAACTATGTTGGAAATATCTCTCACGAACTCAAGACTCCGATTTTTTCAATTCAGGCATACCTTCATACCTTGCTGGAAGGAGGCTTGTATGATGATAAGATCAATAAAGACTACCTTCAGCGCGCTGTCGATAATACTGAGAGATTGCAAAATATCGTAGAAGATCTGGATATTATCACCCGCCTGGAGTCAGGTAATGCTGAACTGGAGATGAAAAAGTTTGATATCCGCGAATTGGTATCTGAAATCCTTGAGGATCTGGCACCCATGGCAAAGAAAAGGGAAATTACCCTGCACTTTAAGGAAGGAGCTGCTCCCTCTTTTATGGTGTATGCCGACAGAGAGTCTATCCGACAGGTCCTAAACAACCTGCTCGTTAACTCCATCAAATATGGCAGAGATGGAGGCACCACTAAAGTATCCTTTTACGATATGGACCATCTGGTGCTGACAGAGGTTTCTGATAATGGACTTGGCATTGATGAGCGACATTTGCGCCACGTTTTCGACAGGTTTTACCGAGTTGATTCCAGCCGAAGCCGAAAACAAGGAGGGTCTGGCCTTGGGCTTGCCATCGTAAAGCACATCATTGAGGCCCATGACCAGACGATCAACGTGCGCTCAACACCTGAGATAGGCTCGACATTCGGATTTACGCTGTCAAAGGCTTCAAGGCAGTAAATTACTCTTTACGCAGCCCTTCAAACAACCAGTTGGCCAGCGCCTGTCTGTTGGTATTGATCAGCAGTCTTTTCTGATCAGATGCATTCTTAATATTGGCGAGCTCAACAAACAACATGGTGGGAAGCACATTTCGTACCATATAGATACCTCTGTCTTCAACATAGCCCTTATACCCCCTGTCTTTCTGGTGTTTGTCATATTTGGATGCAAAGACGTCCTGCACATTTTCAGCAAGCTTTTTCCCTTTTTTATCTTCTTTATTGTAGTAGAAAAATACATCCTGGCGTGTATTTTTATTTCGTGAGTCAACATGAATTTCGATAGCTTTCTGATTCTTGATTCCCTGTTTACGGTATTTGTGATACAATCTGTTGACTGCAGAGGCTCTGTCGCTCAGTCTTTTTTTCTGACTGACTGGAATTGAATGTTTTCCATTGAGCAACTCATCATTATCGCAGGCCAGATACAGTTCGTCCCGAATACCATCATTGGCATCCTGCACTACGACATGCACAGTGGCGCCGTGCTGCATCAGATTCCGCGCCAGGCGTAAGGCTACGTCGTAAGCATACTCATCTTCACAGAGCATTTCCTGACATTCCGAACACACAGCACCCGGATCTGGCCCGCCGTGCCCACTAATGATGTAATAGACATTCCCTGACAAACTCATATCCTCCACGTGGACTAAGTCATACCCTTCACCCATGAGAGGTACATTGATTTCCTTAATACCTTTTCGTTTTAATTCTGTAGGTGTCACTCCCGGAGATGGCCCCCCCTTCGTAGAAGTTTTGTCTGTCTCTCTGGTTTCCTCTTCATCCTGGCGAAGTCCCGTTTGTTCACTATTGCCTTCCTGGGAATCATCGCATTCAAATTCCGTCATGGGCACCCAAATTCGTTTACTTTCCTTAAAATGCTTGTCTCTGATGCCGGCCTTTAATAACTCTGTGTTGAGTTTTTCAATTTTTTTTGCTTTTTCCAGATCGTCCATGCCCATTGACGAACGGATGCTCTTCCCATTATACTGAATAATCAAAATGGGTAATTTGTACACCTTGCCCGCCATAATCAGCTCTTTATTTTCAAGTTTATTGATCTGGCAAAAACTTTGAATATTGCAGGTATGAGGTGTCAGCAGATACCTTTTTAATAATTTTTCAATGTTGTCGCCCTTTTTGACCTTTGCTACGGCGTGCTGATCAACAGCCATTACCTGGTTTAAGCCCCAAAAAACTGAAAAACAAATGAAAAGAACCCTTGTCATAAGCAAAGTGATTTAAAATGCAAAATTACATATTAAATTATATTTTAATATGAAAAAACTAATTTTCTTTTAAGCACAAACGACAATTGCCTTTCTTTTAGTGTAAATCTCAGTCCCATAGCCTTTTGAAGGGAATTTTATCTCCACTCTGGTAATCCCATTATTCCGCAATTCTACTGTTGAGCTTTGCATGCCCGTTGGTCTTTATTCAATCACGAGATGTGAGTAGCCATGTGAATTCTTTTGTACTTTGATTTGTGTGCTCATGCGCTCCTTCAAGCTCTCTACGTGTGAGATGATGCCGATAGTTCGGTTGGTTTCAGATTGAAGTTTTTCTAAAGAGGCTATGGCAACATCGAGGGTTTCATTATCCAGCGTTCCAAAACCTTCATCAATAAACAGGCTGTCCAGTCGAACATTGTGGGACGCCATGTCCGACAAGCTAAGTGCAAGTGCGAGGCTCACTAAAAATGTTTCCCCACCCGATAAAGTCTTGACACTTCGCTTAATGCCCCCTTGATACAGGTCAGAAATTCTCATGTCCAGTTCGATATCGGTAGGCACCAGTGTGTACCGGTCTGTCAACTTTGCCAGACGCTTGTTGGCCAGGGAAATCAATTGCTGAAGGCTGAGGTTTTGGGCAAATTTCGAAAATTTATTTCCTTCTGCGTCACCGAGCAATCTATCCAGATGAATCAGGGCATTTGCTCGTTTGATTCTTTCATTCAGAACTGCCTTTTTGGACTGAAAAATTAACTGCTGCTTCTGATTGTCTTCCAGTTTGCTTTTACCTGCCACAAGTTGCTGCGCAAGTTCGCGGAGTTGTTGCTGCAATTGATCAGACAATTTTTGCCATTCCTCAGGTGCTGTATCGTTTTGCAGCAGCATGTTTTGTATTTCTTCCAGTTGTTTTTGATGAGTGCTTTTTCTGGTCAGGGCCTCTGTTTTCTTTTGAAGCAATGTTTCCAGATTTTCTTTATATGATAAGTATTCACCGGACTCCATCATGTGAGCTGCTGCTTCCTCCGGTGTATGATAGCCTAATGCTTGCAGCTGCGTCATGAGTTGCTTCTGCGATGTGAGCCAAAGTTGCTTGGCATTGTTCCGCTGAAGCTGTTTTTGCTCCAGTTCGATTTCTGCTGTGTGCACTTCTACTTTGGCCGTTTGGATGATTTTCTGGATGCTACCGGCGAAACTCACAACGTCGGAGGTCTGGCAAAGGTCTTTTCTTGCTTTTCCAATTTCGATGTATTGTTCGCGCAGCTTTGTGACTTCCTTTTCCAATTCCAAAAACTGTGAGAAAAGTGAGTTCAAAGTTCTTTGGTGCACTTCAGATTGCAGAAGCGCTAATTCTTCATTTGCTTCAGTCCACTTTTGGTCTGCTTCTTCGCTACCTACTATTTGCGGCCAATCCCTGGAAAATGCCTCGATTTGGCTTTGAATTTCACTGGTTCTTACCAAATGGGTTTTGAGCACTGCCTGCCTGGTGGCTATTTCTTTTTCAAGATACTGTTGCGACTTTTCTGTTTCTGACAGTAGCTTCTCCAATTGGTCGTGGCGTAGCGAGAGTTTGCCGTATTCACTTTGGAATGCGTGATCTTCAAATGGGTGATGTGTGGCACCGCATAGGGGACATGGATTTCCCTCACTCAACAACTCTCTGTATGAATCGAGGTCTTTGGCGTGAAACAATTTTTCTTTTTGTGTTTTGGTTTCCACATATTCTATTCGTACTTTTTGTGCCTCGCTGACCACTTTTTGCTGTTGCTCTTCAAGAGTTGACGCTTGCTTCTGTAACAGTTCAACTTCTTCCTCTAACTTTTCAAGACTTTTCATCCACTCATCTCTTTGTCGGCAAGCTTCCCGTTCCCTCGCAAGCGATGGAAGTTTTTCCTGATAAATTCCGATTCGACTGGCTATTTCTTTGTCGCTTAGCTCTGTATATTGCTCCTGAAGTATCATCACAAGCAGCATGTCCTTCACTTTTGCGTGGGCATCTTCCAGCGATGGGAGGTTTTGAAGCGAGCGCATTTCAGGTTCCGATTGAGCCGAAAGGAAAGCATTGATTCGTTCCCTCGCTTCGGTTCCTTTGGATTTTACCTGTTCGAGTTGATTGTCTACTGCACGGACTTTCTCCACAAACTCCGACAATAGATCTGTGAAATTTTGTAGCGTACTTTTTGATCCGGTAAGCATTTCAACCTGCTCGAGTGCAGATCCAAGTTTTTCTTCTGCGAGACTTTTTTTCTGAAGTGTGCGATCGATTTCAGTTTCCAGGACATGACATTGCTTACCCGCATTTTCCCATAGTGCAAATGTCCCATGAAGCGGCTGAAGTTGTTCATGCTGCTGTAATTTTACTACAACATGCTCCAGATCACGAAGGTTTTGTTCCAATATTTGCAATTCTGAACTGTCTTTTTCCAGGGCAGCTTTGATTCCAAGATATTGCTTGTGTCGTTCTATGTTTTGGAGCACACCATCCGCTTCAGCACTAAGCCTGGAAAGTTGGTCTTCGAGTTCGGAAGTCTGGCTCTGAAAAAAAGCCACCTCCTCTTCCGTCAGGCGCGGCATGAGATCCAGCTCCTTCTGCAGGAGCTCATGTTCCTTCTCTTCCGACCTCGCCTTTTGGTAAATGACTTTTCCCAACCGTCTGTAAATTGAAGTGCCGGTGATGTTTTCCAGAAGTCTGGCGCGTTCTTTTTCATCGGATCTGAGCAATTTCGCAAACTGGCCCTGGGAAAGAAGTATGGAACGGATAAACTGTTCGTATGTGAGATGGAGAATTTCTTCATTTTTTGTGGGCACCTGAGATTTTTTCAGATCGAAAAATTCTTTTTCAGGCAATGTTGCCAGGGTCATCTCATAATCTCGCAGAGTTCCGTTTTTTGTTTTAGAAATCGTCCATGTCGACCTGTATCTTTTTCCGTCGGCTTCATAGTCAATTTCTGCATAGGAGTGATCTGTATGATGGGTCATCACGGAGCCTGCCCGTTCAATTTCATTTTTTGTGACCGTCTCTTTCCCTGTTTCTGTAAATCTTGGGATTTTATTGAACAAAGAAAGAGTGATTACATCAAGTAAGGTAGATTTTCCCGAACCAGTGGGTCCTGTAATGGCAAATAATCCCGCTTCTGACAGAGGTGGCTGGTCAAAGTGAATGATGTGCTCACCTTTCAGGGAGTGGATATTTTTACAACGCAGGCAAAGGATTTTCATCGGTAGTTTGTCAAGATTTTATTGTCCATTGAACTGTTGGTTTTCCAATGATTGGTTTATACTTGATTTTGACACATTCATTTTTTTGATTGGCCATGTCGTCCATTTCTGCAATGACCTGAGCATCAAATTTCTTTTCTGTTACATGTACTTCAGCGAATGCCTGTAACGGCGCATCATTTGCAAAAGTAGAAATTTGGTTTCTGATTTCTGCCAGTCTTCCTTGCCATCGAAGAAGTTTTCTAAAGCAGGGCACCGGAACACTTTGCACTTGAAGAGCTTTTCCTTCGTGGCATTCTATGACCAGAATTTGTTTTTCAAAGCCTACCTCTGAGAAATCCAGATAATAGGGTGAGCCACTATAACGCATGGCATCATTTTTACCAATTCGTTGCGGTTTATGGATATGTCCAAGTGCAAAATACCCGATTTCGCCCGGAAAATGGGAACCATCGACACCCTGAAGTGTGCCTACGTGGATTTCCCGTTCGCTGTCAGAAGTCAGTGCTCCTTGTACAAACAGGTGGCCCATAGCAATCACAGGGATCTCATTTCCATATTCTTCCTGAGCCTTTCTGAGTGCAGCACTATAATGGTTGCGAATGGCGGCTGCATAATTCAGCCATTTATCCTGTTGGTTGTCAGCACTTTCAGCCGTACGAAGGTCCTTGTCCCTCAGGTATGGGATGGCAAGTGCAATACATCCCGGCTTACCATTCTTTCTGCACAGTGGAATCACAACATTCTTTACGTCTTCTGGCATCCCCGCTACAACGTGTATCTGCATTGGCTTTAACAGGCTTTGCGTGGTTTGGAGCAGCGATACAGAGTCATGATTTCCACCGGTGATGACCACTTGTATACCTGTCCTGGAAACATTGTGCAAGAACTGATAGTACAGCGATAAATCCTTGTGAGCAGGATTTGCCAGGTCAAAAATATCACCTGAAACAAGCAGGGCATCTATCTCTTCCCGGGTGATGAATTCGTTGAGCCACTCCAGAAAAAGTTCTGCCTCACCGTTCAGTTCCTGTTTGTGCAACACTTTGCCGATGTGCCAGTCTGCAGTATGGATAATTTTCATAAATCTGGATTAAACCTGGATGATTTCTTGTCCGGCGATAGCAAAGATACTCGTATTTTCGGTTTTTTCGACCAGCGACTTTCCTGTAAAATACCCAAAGGCGGGCAGAATAAATTGCGTCTTCTTTCTGAAAAAACAGGGTAGGGTGAGCGATTGTCGGCCCTTTCCTTTGATTTTTACAGCAGGGTGTACATGACCGCAGACGTTGATGTGTTCACCTTCTGTGACATCAGTGGGCTGGTGCGTAAATTGGCAACCCTCCAGAAACAGCTCTGATAATACCTCAATGTCCAGCTGTCTGTAGAATGTTTTGTCCAGAATGTCATGATTTCCCTCGATCAGGATGATTTTACAGGCAGAGTTTTCTTCTCTGAACCTCTGCATTTCTTCAAAGGAGCGATTGATGGAACTATGAAATAAATCACCCAAAATCAATAAAACTTCGGGTTGGAATTGCTGCATCAGATTTCTGGCGTTCTGTAAGGTTTTGTGTGCTGCTGCAGCAGGAACTGCGATGCCATTTTTGCGAAAATGCTCCACCTTTCCCAGATGCAAGTCTGAAATCAGCATCGTTCCGGAATGTTCAAGCCAGACAGCTTTTTCGGGAAGTAGGCTCCAATGTTGTCCGGCTATCTTGATCTTCAAATGAAACAGTTTTTGCAAATGTAGGAAGATTCAGTACATTCGCACAAGAAACAGAATCTATATGTCTCTTGAAATTGAGAGAAAATTCCTGGTTGATGATGGTCGTTGTCTAGAGTTGAAAACATCTGAACAAGAGATTTCTCAAGGCTACCTGTGCACCGATCCTGAACGGACAGTTCGTGTACGGATCAAAGGGCAGCATGGGTATTTGACTGTGAAAGGTATCAGC
Organism: Saprospiraceae bacterium; assembly: GCA_021298335.1. Lineage (GTDB taxonomy): Bacteria > Bacteroidota > Bacteroidia > Chitinophagales > Saprospiraceae > OLB9. The sequence goes on from JAJTEZ010000033.1 coordinate 27,628, forward strand.
AAGGATAATGGATTGAGCAGGGAGGAAGTTGAACTGGAAATTCCTCTGCTTCAAGCCGGGGAATTATTGCGTCTTTGCCTGCCAGGCACCATCCAAAAAACCAGATATTGCATACCATACGGCAGTTTTATCATTGAAGTGGATCGATTTCATGGCGAAAACGCTGGGTTGATTCTGGCAGAAGTGGAATTGCCATCAGCAGACACCATTTTTTTAGCCCCTTCCTGGCTTGGGGCGGAAGTGACCGGGGATGTACGATATTACAATGCATACTTAAGCCAGCATCCATACCGGTCCTGGGGAATGAATCCTTAATTAGTCCTCCTCCATTTGTGTAAGCTTCTTCCAGGCCAGTTCAATGATATCCCACTCATACCCTTTGGAGTGGGCGTTTGATAGAATATGCTGATGTTCCCTTGAGTTTTAACTCCTGTTGTATGCGAATGCGCCCCCACTGCTTCATTCGAAATTTACCACGTGCGTAGCTACAGGCAAACCGTTCTTCGTCAAGAAAATTCTCGGTAATCAAATCAGCGATGATATCTTCCAGAACATCGCCATAGATTCCGTGTTGCAAAAGCTTGTTTCTCACTTCCTGGTGTGATCTTTCCTGGTAAGCACAAAATTTCCGAATCAAAAGCCTGGCTTCCTGAACGGACCAGTATTTTTTTGATTTTTCTGGAACGAAATCATCGTACATGGACTGTGATTGTAAGGTAACTGGTATATCCCGTTTCTTAGAGTAATCCAAGGTGGTCTTTGATTATTGAAGGCAAATCATCGCTGGGGTCATGCAGGTAAGTTTGCCAGCCTGCCCTTGCAGCACCTTCTGTATTGGGTGCAAGGTCATCGATGAAAAGCGTTTTTGATGGTTCCAGACCCGCAATTTTGGCAACATTCTGATAGGTGGATGTATCAGGTTTTCGCATTCCGATCAAGTGCGAGTAAAACGTTTGAGTAAAAAACTGCGAATCAAACTCATCAATTTGATGGTTGATCTTCAGATCTTGATAGACCCATTCCAAATGGAGAGCATTTGTGTTGCTGAGCAGATACACCTGATATTTTTCCCGCAGTGACCGAAGCAGTTCAAAATTGCTTCTGTTCCAGCCAATTAGCATGGCATTCCAGGCGTCAATCAGCAATCGTGGGTCAGGTATATCACCAGCAGACATGTGCTGTAATGCCCAAAGGAATGATTCTGTGCCAATTCTTCCTGTTTCGTAATCTTTTAATAACTGGAGCGCTGGCTGCGGAAGGTGCTGGAAATCGAATGTAACATCTAAAAGTTCGCGTAGTCGCTGAGTCGTCAGCCTGTAATCAATCTGAAGCAGCACGCCGCCAAAATCAAAGACAATATTTTTAATGTCTGGCATAGAGAGTTTACATATTCAGTGAATTCTAGAATTCCTCATCAAAATCCTGTCTGCTTTGTTTATCTTTGGAAACAGGAAGTGTGCTGGATCTGGATTGGGAATTTCGAAAAGCCTCACAATTGATAAAATCTGCGTATCCTGCTGGCGGCAGCGGGAATCTGGCGTCTGTTTGAAAGCCTGAGCTTGTATCCTTTTCAAGTTTTTGATAGAATATTTCTGCAATGGGCCTGGCCATCGAAGCTCCTTGGCCGTAGTCCAGGCTTCTGAAACGAATCCACTTGTCATCTCCGCCCGCCCAGGTGCCTGTCACCAGCTCCGGACTGACCGACATAAACCAACCATCCGCAAAGTCATTGGTTGTGCCTGTTTTGCCGCCAATGGTGCTTTTCAGTTTACTGGAGAAACTTCCCGAAACATTGCGCCTGAGCATTTCAACCATGACAGCATTGTAAAGAGGGTTGATGGCGGCCTTTCTCGAAGGTACTGCCCTATAAATGACTTTGCCGTTCTTATCCTGAATTTCTGAAACAAATACAGGCTGAACGTAAGTGCCGTTATTGCCGAAAGCACCATAGGCACCAGTCATTTCCAGCAACGTTAAGTCGACAGCTCCCAGACAAATAGAAGGAACTTCCGGCACAGCAGGCTGTCCGTTGGGTAACGAAAGATCTCGGTCGATGCCAACATTGTGCAACAGGTCTCTCACCGGTTTGACGCTGCCTATTTCTTTCAATAATTTGACAGTGATACTATTGACAGAATACAGCAAGGCCCGGAACAGATTGTATTTTTCACCGCTGAAAGATTCGGTGGCATTTCCGGGTGCCCATTCCTCCAGCAAGTCAAACCCCGTTTCTCCGGGATTGATTGTGTACTGGACATCGTCAAATTCCTGACACGGAGAAATCCCTGCAACCGACATTGCCTGCACGTATACAAAAGGTTTGATGGTTGAACCTACAGATCTGCGCATTGTGACATGGTCATATTTAAAATAGGGGTGGTTGATACCTCCTACCCAGGCCTTGACAAAACCTGTTGAGGGCTGCAATGCCAGGAAACCAGCCTGCAGGTGCTGTCTGTGATACCTCACGGAATCCATCGGAGACATTGTGATGATGGTATCCTTGTTGCTTTGAATATTGTAAATTTTCATTGGAATCGGAGTAGAAAACTCCTTTTTGAATGCTTCCTCCATCTTTGCATACTGCAATCGAAGGTGATTCCATCGGTCTGACCCAAGTAGAGAGGTGTATTCGTCAGTATATCTTGTCTGAATTTTTTTTTGTGTACCTGCAGTTGCCAGCGATATCTTACCATCTGCAACAGCAGCCAATACTTCGATCACCTGATCTGAGAGTGGGATTGCTCCTATTTCATCCCGGATGTCTGACTCTGTTTCCGAAAGGTATCTGTTCCGAAGACTCAAGTATCTGTCTGAACTTTTAACCTGACTACTCAGCATGTCTGCACGTATCGTTTTCTGTGAATCATCTGCGTCGTATGTCCAGGGGTCCATGTTTTTCCATACCTGCCAGTAACGTTTTTGGTTCTTATTCATATGCGCGGCGACCGATTCTTCAGCGTATTGCTGGTATGTCAGATCGATGGTTGTAAAAATGCGCAATCCGTCAGTGTATACATTATAAGTAGTGCCATCCTCTTTTTTCATACTTTCCTGGTCAAACAATTGCCTGAGCCATTTTGTAAGTTCAGCGCGGAAGTAAGGGGCCGGTCCCTGACTCTGGGTTTTGCGGGAAAATCGGGACATGTCGATATCCCTGGCCATCAGTACTTCTGCAGTATCTTCTTCCAACAGGTTTTCACCTTCCATCAACGAGAGCACTACATTTCTGCGGTATTTTGCTTTTTCCGGAAACCGCATAGGATTATATAAACTTGGATTTTTCAACATGCCGATGAGCAATGCAATTTCTTCCGGCGCCAGATTTTTCTGACTTTTTCCAAAATAAATTTGCGCTGCAGCTTCGATACCATGAGCGCCGTTGATAAACTCAAATTTATTGAGATACATGGTGAGAATTTCCTCTTTTGTATACCTCCTTTCGAGTTTTACGGCAACGACCCACTCCTTGACTTTTGTTCGGAATAAGGCCCAAAATCGGGCCAGTGCACCCATTTCGGACATATCGGGTCTCTGAAAAAGCAGTTTTGCAAGTTGTTGAGAGATAGTGCTGCCTCCGCCAGAATTTTCCTGACGCAGGAGAAGAGTCTTGAAGCCCACCCGAAACAATGCCTGAAAGTCAATACCCGAATGGTTGTAAAACCTGTCGTCTTCTGTTGCAATCAGGGCATCTCTGACGAGGGGTGATAGTTCATTGTAGTCGATGGCAACCCTGTCTTCGATATAATACCTTCCATAAGCTTTGCCGTGAGCATCATAGATGACAGAAGCCAGATCGTACTTTGGATTCTCCAACTCTTCGAATGTGGGCACATCGGCAGTAAAAGCCAGTACCAGAATAAATGACAGGAACAAAAATGCGCCAAATGCTCCCCATCTGATGAAACGAATCCACTGGAGCTGCCTGGGAGTCAATTCTGCCTGGGGTGGTTTTGTTTCCATAGCGGTGATACAATAATTAGTTCAGCGAATGATTTCTGTGATGCGCCTTATACCTGCCTTTGCCAACTTTTGTGCCGTTAAACACCTTCGTCTTTCGCAAGGCGATTTTTGTTTCTTCCGGCAGTGCATTAAAATCCATACAATTTTCAGAGCAACATGCCTGGTATTTCAAAGTACATTCTGCGCATTGGATAAACAGAAGATGGCATGCGTCATTCGCACAGTTTGCATGTGTATCGCAGGGTTTGCCACACTGGTGGCATTGGGCGATGATGTCATTTGAAATCTTTTCTCCCAGTCGTTCGTCGAAAACAAAATTTTTCCCTACAAATTTATTTTCGATACCCAATTCCTTGGCACGTCGGGCATATTCAATGATGCCACCTTCTACCTGGTATACGTTTTTAAAGCCTTTGTGTTTATAATATGCGCTGGCTTTTTCGCATCGGATGCCACCTGTACAGTACATGATCAGCGGTACGTCTTTTTTGCCTTCCAGCAGCTTTTCTACGTACGGAAGCGCTTCCCTGAATGTGGTCACGTCCGGGAGCAGCGCATTTTTGAAATGGCCTACTTCACTTTCGTAGTGGTTGCGCATGTCCACGATAATGGTGTCTGGCTGATCTGCCAGTCGGTTGAAGTCTTCTGCTTTCAGGTGAACGCCTTTATCTGTTACGTCAAATGTCTTGTCATCCAGTCCGTCGGCGACAATTTTCTCCCTGACTTTTATAATGAGTTTGATGAATGATTTTCCGTCATCTTCTATGGCGTAATTGAGCCGGATGTCCTGAAGAAAAGTGATGGTCTCCATGGCTGATCTGAAGTCTTCCAGCAGGTGCGAAGGGACCGATACCTGGCCGTTGACTCCCTCATATGAAACATAGATTCTACCCAATACTCCAACCTCTGACAAAAGAGTGTAGAAGTGGTCTCTGAATAGAAACGGATTCCCCAGATGGTAATACTGGTAAAATGAGAGGGTAGTGCGTGGAGTGCTGTCCTGCAGCAACTGCTGCTTCAGCACATGTCTGTTGACTTTATTGTGCAATGCTTTCATGGTAAGAAGTACTCGCTTTTACAGGAAACGGATCCTTACAAATTTCAAAAATGCAAAGGTACTCAATTTTCTGTATTTTCGGAATGACCAAAATCATGATCCATTTCTGGTACTACCAGGAGTTGCCCTACACGGGTCTGTATTTTTTTCCTCCAGCCAGTGAACGAGCGACCAGCTTATCGACAATGGTATCAGGCAACCATTTTGCAAGGAGATTGAACATAATTTTTTTTCTATGTACCAGATAGCGCGTCTTTGGTTTGGGGTTTTGCAGGATCCGAAAGATCAGGCTGCTGATGACGCTGACATCGTATCCGGATTTTTCCGAGTGTTCAATCATGGTGTCAGCTGCTGCCAGTATGGGTCCATAAGGTGTATCTGAAAATCGGGAGAGGGCCCCTTTGTTTTTCTGCCAGATAGCGGTTTTGATGGGTCCTGGCTCAATGGCCGTAACCCGGATTCCAAATTGTATCAGCTCTCTTCTGTAGACATCTGTCATAGACTCCAGAGCGTGTTTTGAAATACAGTACGCACCGTTGTAGGGTGCATTAAACAGCCCGGATACGGAACTGATATTGATGATATACCCCGGCTTAAATGCCTTATCTGCTCCAAGCCAGGGAAGCAGGATGTTTGTTATCCGTCTTACGGAGAATACATTCACATCCATCTGATCAGCAAATTCTTCATCTGTGAGGTATTGCAGGGGGCCGGGTACAGCGATGCCTGCATTATTGATTAGTGCATAAAGACCATATTCATTGAGAAGTGACCGCACGCTGTCGACGCATTCCAGGACTTCTTCCTGATTTCTTACATCCATTTTCAGGATGCGGGCGCTGGATGCATACAACGAGTTTAGAGAATCTGCTTCGTCTTGTTTTCTGACAGTACCAATGACAAAAAATCCCTTTTGGGTGAGGGTGTGAAGTGCATCCCGCCCGATGCCGGTAGATACACCAGTGATGAAAACTATTTGCATAGAAAGGTTTATAAAGGCAAAAATAATGATTTCCGGATAGTTTACAGAAATATGCCTTATATCAAGGGGAAGCAAAGGGAATGAACTGGATGCATGCTCTTGTGACTAACAAATACAACATTTACATAAATGTTCTCCTGGCTATCCCAGCCAGGATGAGATATGTATGCCATAGTTTAATGCCATTATTAAGCTTAAAAACACTTAATAGTATAAAATAATTATAAATAAGATTAGTATGATAACTTTAAAAATGTATATATGTTATAAATAAAGAAAATTATATGACATTAATCCCTTATTCAGAGGAGCAGATCTTTGAACCCCTTCGGTTTGAAAATCACTGGTGGTCGAATGGACGTGTGGAGGATTATTATACATCCATGCAACGAAGATTATATTTTGATTTGTTTTTTCAATTAATCAGCGAGACAGAGATTCGAATTTCAGCGAATCAGCCACTTTAAGATTTACCTCACAAATCCTTCATTGCGCAGTGCCTTGTTTTCGCCCCTCCAACCGACAGACCCAATGCTTGCAAACATGGTTGAAACTGCTGTTTTTGCACAATGGCTGAGTATGGACAGGTCAAGATGTATTATGCCCGATGGCAGAATGGGGAAGTAGATATGGTCAAACTTGATGAGTCCAATATCAATCCTCAATGGGCGGTGGAGATCAAATGGAGTAACCAATATTATGAAAAACCCGGCGATCTGAAGCCACTATTGTATTTTATGAAAGAAAATCAAATCAAAGAAGCGCTTGTCACTACGATCGACAAACATGGGGTCAAAGAAGTTGACGGAGTCTTCCTTCATTTTATACCTGCTGCTCTGTATGCCTATTCCATCGGCAGAAATACTTTGCTCGAGGTAAGGTAGATATATGAATTTTCGACTTAGTTGCTGTGCTCCGGGTTTATGTCGAATGCCATAAAATGCATAGAAAAGTCCTGCTTGCTTCAAATTTTATACATTTGTAAGATCATCCTAAATAAATTCAAATGCTAATAAAGAGAAAGTTGATTGCGGCAGTTGTTCTGTTTGTTTGCGCGATTACACCATCACAAAGTCAGTCACCGAATCCATTGCTCCAGATGAGTGAGCGCAGCAGAGCAGCATGGATTGACAGTATGCTGACATTCAGGCTCGACTCACTTCTGCCGGAAATGATGAGGAAGGCCGGGATAGATATGTGGATCATGACTTCACGCGAGTATAATGAAGATCCGGTGATGAAGACGATGCTTCCGTCTGAATGGCTTTCTGCCAGGAGACGTACAATGATGGTGTTTTTTGACCCGGGAGTGGGAAAACCGTTCCAAAAAGTAGCTATTGCAAGATATGATGTCGGCCGGTTGTTGAAAGGGGAATGGAATATCGATGTGCACCCAAACCAGTGGGAGGCACTTTCTGAACTGGTCCAAAGGTGTAAGCCGGCCAGGATTGGGGTGAATCGTTCTACTCATTTTGGACTAGTGGACGGATTGGTGAATACGGAAAAGGAATTGCTGGAAGCGGCACTTCCGGCTGAATACAGGTCAAGGCTTGTCTCAGCGGAAGCACTCGCCATTTCCTGGCTGGAAACGCGCAGCGCGATGGAACTGGCTATATATCCTGCCATTTGTGCGATCAGCCGTCAAATCATACTCGATTGTTTTGATCCGGGGTGGATTCGGGCTGGTGAGACTACCACTGACGATATTGTCTGGCGCCTTCGCCAGAGAGTCAAAGATCAGGGTCTTGATACCTGGTTTCACCCTTCTGTGTCGATCCAGCGGGCAGATAGTGGAAAGTTTGATCATTTGCGCAGTTTTTCAGGACGGCCCAGGGATCAGGTCGTTCAGTACGGAGATTTGCTACATGTTGATTTCGGCATAGTATTCAATAGGTTGCATACCGACCAACAGCAGCATTTTTATGTGATGCGGCCGGGAGAAGAACAGGTGCCTTCAGGCTTGCAGCGGGCTTTTGAAACGGCCAACAACTTGCAGGATATACTCACCAGGCAGTTCAGGAATGGTGTTTCAGGAAATGATATGTTGCTTTCGACGCTTGATGCTGCCCGAAAGGAAGGGATGGTCGCCTCTGTGTATAGTCACCCTATCGGCTTTCATGGCCATGCTGCCGGTCCAACTATTGGGATGTGGGATCAGCAAAACGGGGTGAAAGGTGCCGGTGATTATGCTGTTTTTCCGAATACGGCTTATTCCATTGAATTAAATGCTGCCAATGAGATTCCTGAGTGGGGCAAAGTGGTCAGGATTATGCTGGAAGAGGATGGGTATTTTGACGGCCGTAAATTTCAGTATTTTGATGGCCGGCAAACTGCCATATACACACTCAGATTAAATGAATAAATAGAGTACGAGCTTTTACAGGAAATCCACATCGATTGCAAACTGGTCGTTCATGAGCAATTCGATGCCTTTATGCATGTCAAAGCCTTCAAAGATAGATTTGTGCAATACCTGTACGATGGGTAATGTCAGCTTTTCCTGCCGCGAAAGCTGATGAATAATCTGAAGTGTTCGTGTGCCCTCGACAACTTCGGTTGACGTTTCTATGATGTGGTCGTAGGTTTCTCCGCTGGCAAGTCGTTTTCCAAAGGTGTAATTCCTGCTGTCTTCACTGGTGCAGGTAGCGATGAGGTCACCAATACCGGCGACTCCAAGGTAGGCAGCACCACTGGTACCCATGGCACTTCCAAAGGCAATCATCTCCCTCAGACCTCTTGTCATCAAAAGGGACTGCATATTTTTCCCCATGCCCATGCCGGCAAGTATACCTGATGCTACAGCAATGATGTTTTTGAAGGAGCCGGCAATTTCCGCAGCTTTCAGGTCGTAAGAACCGAAGGCGAAAAATTTTTTACTGGCGAGTACTTTTTGGCCGAGCCGGATGACTTCGTCGAATTCAGATGCAATAACAGTGGCTGCCGGCTGTCCAAGCAGGATTTCCCTGGAAAGGTTAGGACCTGAAAGGCAACCGACCCGTACCACATTGCTCTCTTGTCTGATCACTTCAGTCATCGTACAGATTTGGTGTCGGGAAAATTGGAGTTGCTGCCAGTCTTCTGCAGAGATCAGGCTGATATCCAGTCCTTTGGTGGCTTGTATAATGATGTGCGAAGGACTTAGGAAGGAAGAAAATTCCCGTATCATTTCCCTGAAAGAGGAAGAAGGGACCACGGCAAAGAGCAGGCTGCATTCCTGCGTGATTTGTGATATGTCACCAGTCGCCACTACCTGTTCAGGTAAAAAGTAGCCCATGTGTTCATGATAGGAGTTGATATTGTCTATTGTTGCCTGATTGCGGCTATATAACAGAACGTCTACATTCCGGGAGAGCAGGGTAGCCAGGGTAATACCAAAGCTGCCGGATCCTATCACGCCAACAGTTTTCATTTTTTGGTACTCATAGATGTTATTTCTTCTTTCGTTGCTCCTGCAAGGCTTGTTGCTGTTTCATTGCCTCCTCCAGACGGGATGCAAAACCTGATTTTTTCTTTGGTTTGGCTTTTGTTTTTAATAATTCCTCTCGAATTTTTGCCTCATCGAAAATATAATTTTTCGTGACGATGGTTTGCAGGATGTTGATCAGGTTGCTGAAAAACATGTAGCAGGTAAGCCCACTTGCATAATTATTGAAAAAGGCAAGGAAGAGGACCGGCATAATGTATTGCATGTATTTCATGGCAGGGTTTGCCGAGAAATCCATGTTTTGCATATTATAATAGGAATAAACGATAGTAGATACAGCCCAAAGCAATGTAAATAAACTGACATGAGCGCCAAAATATGGTATCTCAAACCCCATCATGAAGAGTACATCATACGACGAAAGATCTGTAGCCCAGAGAAATGGTTCTTGCCTAAAGGTGATGGATGCCGGGAAAAATCGAAACAGTGCATACCAGATAGGCATTTGCAACAGCATAGGCAGGCAGCCTCCCAGTGGATTTACCCCATATTCGCGATAAATTTTCATGGTTTCCATTTGTTGCTTCTGCAGGTCATCCTTGTGTTTTTCTTTCAGATGGGCAAGTTCAGGCTTTAGAGCGCCCATCTTAGCCTGAGAATGCAACATTTTGTACATCAGCGGGTACAACAGCATTTTGATTAGGAAAATCAACAGGATAATGACAATGCCCTTACTGCCAATGTGCTGGGACAAAAAGTCAAAAAACGGACGGATGACGTAGCGGTTGATTGTTCCGAAGATGCTGGAGCCAAAGGGTATAATTTCTTCGATATGATTATTGAATGCCGTGAGGCGCGAATATTCATTGGGTCCTGAATATAGTTTCATTTCAAAGTTAGTGCTGCCGGCATTGGGCAGCGGTATCTGAATTTCACTGGTGGCGATTTTGACGTAGGGGCTAGTTTTGGTGTCTGTCATTTCTGTCTGGGCAACTACTCCTAAAAAGTTGCCCCCCATTGCCATTAGAGATGTGTTGAAAAACTGGTTGGTATGAGTCACCCACTCTATGGGTTTTCCAGCCAGTTCTTTGGTGTCGTCGGAAACGCAGCTGCAATAGTCCCTGCTTTCATTTTTTTCCTTAAAGTAAACAGTGGAATAATTTTGCTCAAATTTTTCTCCTTTTTCGTATTTCTGCAAATGGTTTTTCCAGGATAGGGTGAGTGACTTCGTTCCCGGAGTCAGGATGTTTGACATCCCTTGAGTATTAACGCTATAGCCCAACGTATAGTCATCCGGAGCCAGGGTATACTTTTGTTCAAACCATTGATTCTGGCCTGCATTCACCCGAAAAATCAGCGAGTTTTCTTCCTTTCTGGCAGTGAAGAATAATTGTTGCGTTTGTACGATGCCGGTGGAAGTGCCCGCTACGGGTAGGCCGTAGGAAAACGAATTTTCTGGTGAACTGAGCAGGGTCACAGGTGCCTTTGTTTCATTTCCTGCGCTGTCGGTCAAAGTGTGCACGTGTTTTTTCAGAAACACCTCTTTAATCACGCCTCCTTTGCTGGAAAAGGTGATTTTTACCAGTTCATTTTCGAGCACCTGGCTTTCTTCAGTTCCTTTCGACGCAGCGGCAAAGGGGCCGAATTGCACCAGGGCGGCTGGGCTGATGGTCGAATCAGAAGTGGGTATTTCTGTTGACAGAGTATCGATTGTGCTGTTGGGCGGTACGATTTTATTTATCGCAAGGGAATCAGCGGGAGGATTGGTGCCTGCTTCTTTGACCTCGGGCGGTGCTGAGGTGATTGTCCAAAGGAGAAAGGTTGTCATGATGAGGATGATGCCAATAACCTGGTTGCGTTCCATAAGATTCTCTGAGATAATTTGCGCAAATGTACAACAAGCAGCCGAATTCACGGCAAAAGTCATGTGAATTCAGCATTGTCATTCATTAAATGGATACAAAACCTACAGAGGGGGGAGGTGCAATAGACATCATGCTGCCGGAATCTAAAAAAGCAGTTTTTTTCACCTGATTTTTTTCATACACCCGGCAGACGCCGGACATGTTAGAATCATGAGTACCCAAGATGCTGGGTTTCGGCGATGATTTTCCTTGCTGCCTTGAAAATGCTGTCATCGTCCAGATGCACCACACCTCCATTCGGCCCTGGTTCGATGTAGTAACCTACAATCTGACCTCCTTCGTATTTCTTGGCCCCAAAATAATTCCTGACGGTTTGCTCATCAATATTCAGGTCTTTTGCAATTTTACTGACACTGCCTGTAGGCAATGCATGCTTTACTTTTCTGAGTTCTTCAAATGTAATATTCATGGCAGAGAAGTTTTGATTTGTAAAAATATGTTAAATAAGTATAAATATA
>JAJTEZ010000199.1 GCA_021298335.1 Saprospiraceae bacterium
TCCAATGGCAGCAGGATAACAGTGACAAACTTCTGGAGTGGCATAACCTGGCAGCTGCGTATGCAAATTCAGCGAATAAAACCTTTAATACAAAAAGTTTTTACGCGCCTGGCACTGCCCGATTCGATTCGCTTTTTCAGGACATTACAAGCCGTAAAAATAATTCCACCGAAAAAGGTACCCGGTTTTTTGATCGTTCCGCATTGTTCCACCTACATGGAGAATATCGCTTCCAGACCGACTTTTTTAAAGAGCTCGTGATTGGTGCCAACGGTAGAATCTACAGACCATTTACCGAAGGAACCATCTTTAGTGACAGCATCAGCAGAATCACTAATAAGGAATTTGGTGTGTATGCGGGAGCGTCGAAACAGGTGGGAGACTTTACGTTTTCTGTGGCAAACCGGGTTGACAAAAACCAGAATTTCAACTTTCTGGTATCACCAGCGGGATCAATCGTATGGAAAACTTCAGAAAACAATTACCTGAGAGTTTCCTTTTCATCTGCCATTCGAAACCCTACGCTGTCTGACCAGTATCTCGATCTACGAGTAGGACCTGCAAGACTTGTGGGCAACATCACCGGCTATGACAGCCTGATCACTCTTGAATCCTTCAATGCATGGCGGGAAGATCCGACGAGTAAATTTGAATATAAAAACATTGCACCCATTCGTCCGGAGAAAGTTAAAACGTTTGAAGTGGGCTACCGAACCACCCTGTTTGAACGGCTATACCTGGACGCCAGTGGTTACTACAACAGATATGACGACTTTATTGGTTATCAGGTAGGTCTGGTGATTCCGGAGGTCTTGCTTGTGCCTTTTCCAGGATTTCCACCAATTCCTTTCAAGAAATTTACAGAGACCAAAGTGTTTCGTGTAGCTGCCAATTCTGATCAGATTGTCACTTCCCGTGGCTTCGCCCTCGGATTCAATTATTATTTTGGACAATATTACGCAGTCAATGGCAATTACAGTTTCAATGAGCTGGTAACAAAAGTAGCAGATAATATAGTACCTGCCTTCAACACACCCAGAAACAAGTATAACATTGGAATTTCAGGAAGAGACATTCCGCTGGGAGGCGGCAAAAATGTGTTTGGTTTTAACGTTAATTATAAGTGGATTCAAAGTTTCATTTTTGAAGGTTCCCCGCAGTTTACGGGTGTGATTCCAGATTATGATTTGCTTGACGCACAGGTAAATTACAGCATACCTAAAGCCAACCTCGTCGTTAAGGCCGGAGCATCGAATGCACTCAACAATCAAAGATTTCAAACATATGGAGGCCCAAGAATTGGGAGAATGGCGTATATTTCCGTCACATATGATTTTAAAAAGAAAATTTAATTTACTCATTTTTAAAACACTAGCACATGCAGATTTTTACACGTTTATTGATTCTGGCAGCGGTCTTTGTGTTTACATTGACTGCAGATGCGCAGAGGAGATATCTTGACCCGGTTTTCAGTGAGGTTGAGGTATCAAACTTTACGCCTCTTGCCTCAAACTACACAATCCTAAACTGGATTGCTACTCAGGGTCAGGCGCGAACGCTCAGACAGCCCCTTGTTGCCCAGTTTTACAAGCCAAAAGGTGATACCAGGACTGACAGACCCCTGGTCATCTACATCCACACCGGAAACTTCTTCCCTTATCCTGCCAATGGTTCATGCAGCGGTACAATGAGAGATTCCAGCAATGTGGAAATCGCCACCCGACTTGCCAAAATGGGCTACGTTGTGGCAGTAATCAATTACAGACAGGGATGGAATCCTTTCGACCCCAATGAATTGATTCGTCGCTACTTCCTGATTAACGCAGCCTACAGAGGTGTGCAGGACATGAGCACCTATGTTCGGTACTTCCGCAGAAGTGTTGATCAATTGGGCAATCCTCACGGCATCGATGCCAATAAAATCACAATGTGGGGTCAGGGCACCGGAGGGTATCTTTCCCTCGCGGCAGCTTATCTGAATACTTACCCCGAAATTTTCGGAACAGCTGATCCAAACAAATTCAAATTACCTACTGCGCAGGGATTTATCCCGATGGTTTTTGAAAAGTACAATGGAAATATTGAAGGCACCGGGACTACACAGGTTGGTGAAGTAGCCACTGTAGATGCAACCTACAATGCGATTTCAAGGCTACCATTAGGTGATACATTGTGTATACCTAACCACGTAGGCTTCAGTTCTGATTTTGCATTATGTGTAAATATGGGAGGTGCCATTGGAGACTCGACCTGGTTAAACAAAGGCGAAGTGCCTTTGATTTCATTCCACGTACCTACAGATGCATTCGCGCCATGTGAAACAGACGTATTAAATGTACCAACACCTCTTGGACCTCAGCCTGTTGTTGAAGTCACGGGATCTTGCGGATTGGCAAGAAAAGCTGATGGTTATGGCAATAACGACATTTTCAAGTCAATTCCAGAAGGATATGACCCAATGGGTCAAGTCAATAAGAGCGGCTTCCTCGGATATTATCAGTTCGATAATACCCCGGATGACACTTCTTCTCCTTGGGAATGGGCTGCTGGAAATAACCCACCTTCTATTTGTAATACAGATGGTGTTTCTGCCAAACTTTATATAGACACTGTCATGGCATACTTCGCTCCAAGAGCCTGTGTCGCCCTGGGATTGGGTTGTAATTTCAAAAATATCAATAGCGTTGGTTTGATTGGATCCGCTACAGCAGGTGGCTGGGGAGCTGATACACCAATGACGAAGGTTGATGAGTGCAACTATACCCTGGATGTGACTTTGACAGCTGCAGAAGTAAAGTTCAGAGCAAATGGATCATGGGATATCAACTGGGGAAATTCTGATTTCCCGACAGGAGTTGGAACTCAGGGAGGTCCAAATATCCCTGTATTTGCAGGTGATTATACCGTAACATTCAATGCATGCACTGGTGAATATTCCTTTGCAGTAAAATCTGATATTGGTATCATTGGTAGCGCTACACCGAGTGGATGGAGCAATGATACAAATATGTACCAGGCTGACAGTTCAAATTACTTCGTGAACATCAATTTGACTCAGGGTGAAGTAAAATTCCGCGCAAATGATAGCTGGGATGTAAACTGGGGTGATTCTGCCTTCCCAATGGGCGTTGGTACACAGGGTGGACCAAATATTCCGATTGCAGTTGCAGGAAAGTACAGAGTTGATTTCAACAAGTCCACTGGTGCTTATAAGTTTTCTGAAGTAGTTGATTATACAAGTATCGCTGTAATTGGTAGCGCAACTGCCGGAGGATGGGATACTGAAAGTCCTTTGACCAAAGATGCTGGAAACCCTGACCTTTGGAGAGGAGTCATGACATTAACTGCAGGTGAATTGAAATTCCGTGCAAACAACGGTTGGGCAATCAACTGGGGTGGCGGAGAATTCCCTACTGACACAGCGACACTAAATGGCGCAAATATCGTAGTACCTGCCGATAAAGCTGGAGATTACCAGGTATCTTTCAATACAAAAACACTTGTCTATAAATTCCTTCTTATTGGAAACTATGGCAGTGTAGGTATCATTGAGTCAACTGGGGAGGTGATACTTTCCCTGAAGGTGTAGGTACTCAGGACGGACCTAATATTCCTGTGACTGCTGGTGATTACAAGATCACTTTCAACTCTACCACTGGTGAATACAAATTTGAAGCTGTCGTAGAATACGATAAAATTTCACTTGTAGGAAAATCAGGTCCATTCGGCGAATGGCCCGGTGCCGATGATAGCAAAGATACATATCTTAACAAAGATGCGGCTGACGCAAATCGATGGTCTCTGGGCAGTGTTACATTGACTGGCCACGGAGGAGCTTCTGACGATGGAGTAAAGTTCAGAGCAGAAGCAGCCTGGGCGATCAACTGGGGTTCAGCAGATTTCCCTGTCGGCGTAGGTACTCAGGATGGACCAAATATCAAAACTGTAGCCGGAACTTACAAGGTTGACTTCCGTTCTGATACAGGAGATTATGCGTTCTCTGAGCCATCTTCAACCTATGACCTCCTTAGCAGCGATGTAGTGAAAATCTTCCCGAATCCTGCAAAAGATGTCTTGAATATTTCTGTGAACACGGATGCTCTGAAAGGAGAAGTGAAGGCAAGCCTTTACGGATTGAAAGGAGAGCTAATCCAAACTCAGGTCCTGAACCTGAATGGACTGGCTAAATTCAATGTTTCAGGAGTACAGGCTGGCAACTACGTATTGCAGTTGTCTAATGCTACAAATTTTGTTGGAAAATCAGTAGTGATTATTAAATAATCCCTATATAAACGAAATTTCAGAGGCCACACCCACAGGTGTGGCCTCTTTTTTTTGTCTGTCTCAATCTGTGATGTATCTTTGTTATATGGGTTTGAACACATTCGGACATCTTTTCAGAATAACCACCTTTGGAGAATCGCACGGTGCCGGCATCGGAGTTGTCATCGATGGCTGCCCCTCGGGACTACCTTTGGATGAAGAATTTATTCAGCAGGAACTTGATCGGCGCAAACCAGGGCAATCACGCATTGTTACTCAAAGAAAGGAAAGTGATTCATGCATCATCCAGAGTGGTGTATTCGAAGGGGTGACAACAGGAAGTCCCATCAGCATGTACATACCCAATGAAGACCAGAAAAGCGCTGATTATGAACATATTGCACATGTCTTCAGACCCTCCCATGCGGATTATACGTGGAGCGCCAAATACGGCACGCGGGATTATCGCGGTGGTGGTCGGTCCTCTGCCCGAGAAACAGCAGCCCGCGTAGCAGCCGGTGCAATAGCCAAGTTACTACTGAATAAACACAAGATTTCGATTAGTGCGTACGTAAGTCAGGTAGGCGAAATCAGCATTCCATCCGACTGGAATGGGTCCTTAGAAACGATAGAAGAAAATGCGGTCCGCTGTCCTCATCCAGTAACTGCAGAAAATATGGAGCGGCTTATCCTCGATGTACGAAAGGCAGGCGATACGATTGGAGGAAAAGTTTCCTGCGTCATCCAGGGCTGCCCACCTGGTCTTGGTCAGCCCGTTTTTGGAAAATTGCAGGCTGATCTCGCAGCAGCTATGATGGGAATCAATGCGGCCAAAGGCTTTGAATATGGTTCCGGATTTGAAGCAATCAAAATGCGGGGATCACAGCACAACGACGCATTTTATACCGAAAATGGCCTTGTCAAAACCCGGACAAACTTCTCTGGTGGCATCCAGGGCGGTATCAGCAACGGTATGCCCATCACCTTCCATGTAGCCTTCAAACCAGTAGCTACGATCATGCAGGAACAACTCACCGTCGATGACTCCGGGCAAGAGGCCATTGCCAAAGGTAAAGGAAGGCATGACCCCTGCGTCGTACCGCGTGCTGTCCCAATCGTAGAAGCGATGGCCGCACTTGTTATCGCCGACCATATTCTTCTCATGAGATCAGACAAATTGTCGTTGTAATCATCATAGCAAACCTGAGCCCAATGCCAAAGCAAAGAGGACAAGACTCACAGCCACAATTCGCTGTACCAAGTCAATTGTCACTTTTTTTAACCATACATTACCTGCGTAAGCCCCCAAGAAGGCAGTACATGTTGCAAAAATGATCAGGTGCAAATTTTCTCCCAGAAGTTGTTTTGACAAGCTTATGCTGTATACCGACATTCTCGACAGATCAATCAAACTGGCAATACACACCCCTGTAGCGATATATGCCTCCTTACTCAAATTGAATCTGATCAAAAACATACTTCTCAAGGCACCCTGAAATCCCGCCAATCCGCCAAAAAATCCACTTAGCATGCCCCCTGTAATCAAATGATCTCTACCAAAAGAAAGTTTTTTAAGGCGTGGATGCCATTCCAGTAGGGCTCCAATGAATGCCATAATAAACCCAGGAACTCCAAATCGTAACACGATATGCCATTCAATGTGTCGGTATGTCAGAAACAATTTGAATAGATTGGTTAAAAAATGGACCAAAGCTGTCAACGCAACAGCCACTTCCAATGGAAAAAACAGAGCCATCACTGGCATCAGCAATGTACCCAGCCCAAAGCCCGAGTAAAAGGTGGTAAGAGATGCCAGCCCCGCAATCACACAAATGAAAAAAATATCCATTGGCTTATCTTGTTGTAAATACTTCCTTATGCGATCTATACAAGGTAAAATACATCGTCTAATATACCCGCTGCTCTACTCTCCCCTCTTGAAATAAGGCTATATGAGCGGCTATACCCTCAATCAACCTACTCCGTGCATCCTTCCCTGCCCAGGCGATATGCGGAGTCACAAACGTATTGGGATGCTGCCACAATCTGTTACCGGAAGACGGAGGTTCAACAGAAAGGACATCCAGTGCAGCGCACGCCGCTCAGTAGCGGGTGTGAGTGCACAGTGTAAAGAAATAACATCGGACTGAGCTAGTAATTCATTCATCGGGACGTAGTGCACATAGTCAGGCCTGGGCTTCTCCAAATCCCGTGTCACTGCCAATACCTTCATGCCAAACGCATGGGCAATTTCAGCCACGCGTCTGCCAATGGCCCCAAAGCCCAAAATGCCCATAACTTTCCCCGCCAACGGCAATATAGAGTGATCGTAGAAGCAAAAATCCGGCCCTTCCGCCCACCTGCCTTTCTTCACTTCACTATCATAATACGCACTTCTGTTACATATTGCCAGGAGCATTGAAAATACATGCTGGGCCACTGAATCTGTGCTGTAATCACGAACATTACTGACAGGTATGCCTCTTTCTTCTACAGCCTCTCCATCAATGTTGTTATATCCTGTAGCTGCAACTACAATATACTTCACTTTGGGCATACACGCCAACGTCTGCCTGTTGACCGGAAACTTATTCACAATGACAATATCGGCATCCAAAGCCCTGTCTCCGATGAGGTGAGCATCCGTCCTGTCGTAAGCTGAAAAATTCCCCAGTCGGGCGATGGGCGTCCAGGGCAGATCTCCGTTGGATGTAGTCCAGGCATCCAGAAAAACAATCTTCCATTCGTTTGATATCATGATAGTCATTGTTAAAGATCATGAACGATACATTGATAACGATGTAGGTTCTCTGACAAAGATACGCTGCAATCACGTAATCTCGCTATTCGTTTAAAGACCAGTCATACTCGTGAAAATGTATCTGTGCATCT
>JAJTEZ010000034.1 GCA_021298335.1 Saprospiraceae bacterium
TACTTTTCGTCTTACGCCTATCATGCGGCACACGATATCGACATGAATTGGGTCATAGAGGCCAATCGATTGAGCGCCAATTTATTAAAGCCCAATTTTCATTTGTTTTTGGAGATTACACCTGAGAAAAGCATGGAACGAATCCTGAAAGGTCGCACAGAAATTGAAATGTATGAAACCCTTGACAATCAAAAGCAAGTATACAAACAATACCACAAGGCATTTGAACTGTTGAAGGATGCTGAAAATGTGATCTCAATAGATGCGGACCAGTCGCCCGAAAAAGTCACACTTGACATGATTCGGCAGGTCCAGAAAGTACTAGATGGAGATTTACTTTGACTCTCCTCCGTTTGATTTTATTCTTTCAGGTCTGTTGGCCAGTTCCCAGATGGTGTGAAACATCAGTTTTCCGACATTTGCCATTTTGTCAAACTCAATTTTCTCTACGTCGTCGGTAGTCCGATGGTAATCGTCGTGAGTGCCATTGAAATAAAAGATGGCCGGTATTCCTTTTTTTGCAAAGTTATAATGATCTGACCTGTAATAGTATCTGTTTGGGTCTTTCTCATCATTATAGGTATAATCAAGGGTAAGCTGTGCATATTTTTGATTGACATCTTCATTCAGCTGGTGTAAATCCTGGCTGATGCGGTCAGATCCTATGACGTAAATGTAATTTGGGTTATCCTTGTATTTTTCATCGATTCTGCCCACCATATCCACATTGACATTTGCGACGGTATTTGCCAAGGGGAATTCGGGAAATTCCGAATAGAATTGTGATCCGAGCAAGCCCTTTTCTTCTCCGCAAAACCAGATAAAAACGATAGTTCTTTCCGGCCGCTGGGATTCCAGTACTGCTTGCTGACAAGCCTGTGCAATTTCGAGAAGAGTGGATGATCCTGAGGCATTGTCGTCGGCGCCATTAAACACTTCATCTCCTCTTTTCCCCAGGTGGTCATAATGAGCAGAGACAATGATTACTTCTTCTTTTTTTGACTTTCCTTCAATATATCCGATAACATTTTGTCCTTCCAACACTTTGACATCTTTGGCCATATTCATGATAAAATCGGTGGTGAGGACTACGGGTGAAGGTTTGCCTTTTTCCAGTTTCTTGCGGGCTTTCAGGATTTTTTTATCCTGTGCTCCGATGATTTCCCTTGCGATATCCGAGGAGATGTAGACGTAGTTAGCTGTTTTCAGCACCTTGTCTTTTGTTGACCCCAGTTCGAGAAACGGGGAAAGTAAAAACTTTCTTTTTTCTTCTACCTTCTTTTTGATGTCTTCTTCGATGATGAGTACCAGTTTTACACCTTTGCTTTTGGCGGTTTCCAGTTTTTTGGTCATATCAGCAGACCATTCTGAAAGACCGGAGTTGCCGGTGATGAAGGAATTTCCCTTCTTATCAAGGGGTTCTCCCTTATTAATCATGATGACTTTGCCTTCGACATTGAGATCTTTATAATCGCTGTAAGTGGGTGAGTCTATGCCATATCCAAGGAAAAGGACTTCAGGGGAGGTTATAATTTCATGATTTTCGTTTTCTTCGGGCATTGTGATATAGTCCCATAGCAATCGAAAACGTTTGCCATTGATATACATGTCATTATCCATCCAGCGGGAAAAGGTAAAGGCTACTTTCTGGAAATAATTTTCATATCCTGTTTTTGAATAGAGGCCCATGCTTCTAATGTTAAGGCGGATGTACTCTGCTGCCATGTCAAGTCCTTTTTGTCCTGTTTCTCTCCCTTCCAGAGAGTCGGAAGCAAGGATGGTCATGTGATCGCGCAGTGTGGAGGGAGAAATACCTGATGCCAGGCGAAACGCAAGATCATTGCTGTCAGTGACGGGAACTTTGTTTGTATCAGGAATTGTTATTCCGCTGATGTACTGGCTGATTCCTGGAGTCAGGCTACCTGTGAGGATAAAAAGGAGCAGGACTAAATTTTTCATGCCTGAACATATCATTTCACTTGGATTCATAAGTTCTCAAAGGTTTTTATTTGTATGCTGATCAATAAGCTATAATCGTCAGTTGGTGTTATCCGCATTTGATTTTTTGCACCCTATTGGCGTGTCTTCCTCCTTCAAAGGTGTGATGGAGAAAGGAGTCAACAATTTTTTTTGCCATTTGCTTGGAAACAAAGCGGGATGGCAGGCAGAGGATGTTAGCGTCATTGTGTTGTCTGGCCAGGGCACCAAGTTCAGGATTCCAGCATAATGCAGCCCTGATATTTTCATGCTTGTTGGCTGTAATACAGACGCCGTTTCCGCTTCCGCAGATCAGTATGCCCAATGCGGCATCAGCTTTTTCTACGGCATTTGCCACTGGGTGAGCTACGTCGGGGTAGTCCATGGAAGACTCAGACCAGGTGCCGAGGTCCATCACGGAATATCCCCATTTTTTTAACTGACCTACCAGGTATGTTTTATAAGTAAATCCTGCATGGTCAGACCCTATTGCAACTATCATTGCTCTAATTTAGAATCATTTTTTGGCTTAAATGCACTGAACTTCTTTTCCATGTCTGCAAGGTATGCCGCATCACCTATTTTTCCGGCTCTTTCAATCAGGTCCTGGATTAAGTTGATGCGGTATTCTTCATCTGACATGAAATTTCTGATTACACCCTCATCAGTCTGCGAACGGTAAAACTCCAGGAATTGTCGGTTTTCTTCTGCCAGAATGGACAAGTGTTTTTTAGCGGATGCGAGATCTTTGGCCTCTATCAATACATCGATAAAACCCATTACACTTGCGTCGTAAGGGAAGTTCATATGTGGAAAGGCTTCAAAATACTTATTGGCCATTGCTTTTGCCTTCTCCATTTCGCCCTGATTTCCCAGTTCCATAGCGGCTCTCAGCATCACCAGTTTCATTGCTTGTACTTCGGCGAGGTAGCTCTTGTCGACAAAAAGTTTTTGCTTGTCAAAATTGCCCCAGGCCCACTTTTTTATGACATTTTCGTATACTTTTTCAGTATCGATATCACCAAAGCCATAAATGCTTGGCAGGTTGGAACGTTTACGCACTTTAGTTGGCGTAATTCTCAGGCCCAGACCTTCCATTTCTACATAGTCATTTAATCCTAGTAACTTGGAGGACTGGCATGTGATGGCAAAGTAAATAGGTCTCTCGTAGAAATTGGAAGCGATCACATCCATAACAGCGAGTTCATCTTTAATGATGTAGCCGCTATTTTCCGGAAAACGAAATTCGATGTTGTCCACCCATTCACTGGAGTCTATTTTTGATTCAAGACTTAGTTTTGCATATTTTTCTCTGTCTACAGGAAGGAGAAAATTCCTTGTAAAGACTGTATTTGATCCGTTGAATACGCTTTGAGGATCTTTGATGTAGCGGAAAGCCTGGAAGATGTTGACAGGTCGAGCCATGTCTGCAGGGTCAGGGTTTGCAAAGAACACCTGGTTGCAATTCTTCCCTCTGTAGTCTGGTTCAGAAAGTGTCAGCTTGATGGGAGGAGAATCGTTGACCTTAGATCTCAGTTTATTGATATACCAGTCTACAGCAATGAGACTCAGGTTGACTACACGTACATCCCGTCGAATACCTTCTACTTCCTGGGCATACCACAGGGGATAGGTATCATTATCACCATACGTAAAGATGATTGCATTGGGTTGCACACTATTTAGGAAGTTTGCGGCATAATCTCTGGACGCCATGTGGTGTTTTCTGCTGTGGTCATCAAAGTTTTGTGTACCCATGATGACTGGAGCAGAAAGCACTGTCAGTCCTGCGAGGACCGCGATTCCGCTATTTTGAACTTTTCGGGCAAGGAACTGGTAAATGGAAAGTACGCCCATTCCAATCCAGATACAAAAGGTCATAAAGGACCCAACAAGAACATAGTCCCTCTCACGGGGCTCGTTGGGTGGCTGGTTGGAATAGATAATGATTCCCACACCGGTGATGACAAACAGGATCAGAAGGGTGGTAAATTCCTTGCTGCTGCGGGTGTACTGAAAAATGAGACCCAGCAGGCCAAAGATAAAGGGAAGGTAGTAGTAAGTATTTCTGGATTCGTCATTTTTCATCGTATCGGGCATTTTGTCCATTTTATAGAGCTGCTGCTCATCAAGGGCTTTAATGCCTGACATCCAGTGTCCTTTGGAAAGATCCCAGGGATAATATCCTTGTTCGGCGGTTTGACGGCCTACAAAGTTCCACATAAAATAGCGAACATACATCCAGCCTAACTGGTAATGTAAAAGAAACTGAAGGTTATAGCCCATGCTCGGTTTTCCTTCGGAGGTGCCATTCAGTTGTTCCCGCCACATGCGGTGCAGGTCTGGTCGTCCAGCGTCCGTATGTCCGATTCTGGGAAACAGGATTTTATCTTTGGGGGCGTAAACATAATCAAACTTTTCATCCACGACCTGGTATTTATCTCCAACGCGACCATATCGGTCGGAACGCGTCACATCAATGGGTTCGGCATCGTAATGTGGCCCTGAAAGCAAGGGTCTTTCGCCATATTGTTCTCTGTTTAGGTATGGTAGAAGGCGCATGGCATCACTTGGCACGTTCATATTGATGGGAGTATCGGTGTTTGCCCGAATGACAACGACGCCGACAGTTGAAAAGGCTATAATAATCAGTATGGCAGACATGGCAGCAATCTGAATCAGCTGGTTGCCTTTTTTGTGAGCGTATCGCAATGCAAAATAGGATAGGGCACCTATAATAACCATAGTTGGTATGATTCCGCTGTGAAAAGGGAGTCCCAGGCCATTGACGCAGAGGAGTTCCATATTTTTCCAAAGGGTGGGAATGCCCACGATGACAAATTTGAGGACAAACACAATGGCGGCAACACCTATGGCCATTGCTGCGACGGACCCCAGGAACGTGTGTTTCTCGTATTTCTTAAAGTATACCAGCAGGGCAATGGCCGGAAGAGAAAGGATACTCAGGAGGTGCACACCCACGGACATGCCGCTGACAAACAGACTCAGCACGAGCCAGCGGTTGGCCAGGTTTTCATCCTGGATGGTATAATATTTGGTCCCTGCCCATAACGTTATAGCTGTAAACATGGTCGACATGGCATAAACTTCTCCTTCGACAGCAGAAAACCATACGGAAGTGCTAAATGCGGTGGTAAGTCCTGCTACCAGCCCGGCAAATGCGAGTGCAAGATTTTGTGCTCCGGAAGTTTCCTGATCTTTACCCACCATTGCAACTTTTCCAAACATAATGGTTACCCAAGCAATCATAACAGCAGCCACAGAGGTGCATAATGCCGACATCAGGTTGACTCCGAAGGCAATGTCTGAAGGGTTGTCTGACAGTAGTGTCGCTACCCAGGCAAAAATACGTCCGATGATCAAAAACAATCCTGCCCCTGGAGGGTGTACAACCTGTAATTTGTAGGCACCCAGAATAAATTCGCCACAATCCCACAGACTACCTGTTCTTTCAACGGAGTGATAATAGACGAAAAAGGTGATAGCAAACACCAGTAGTCCTGTCAGATTGGTTAATTTTTTTAATGACGGCATAAATGAAAGTTAAAACACCGAAATCGACCCGGCGTGATCAAAAGAAAATCCTGTAAAAAATGCAAAAATAGTTATTTTTCATATATCCGGCGGAATAAATCCCTGCTCCGGCAGACGCGATTTCCTGTTTCGGGGACGAATTTTCTGACTTTATTCAGTTTCTTCAGGCCCTCAATCTGGAAACTACTATCTTTGGGCAAGGTTTCAGAAACGTTGCAGATGACAAAACTGATCATTATCCTGGCATTGGTTTACCTGATTGTATCCAGGCTTTCCACTTTTTCTAGGAAAAACCTAGCACCCTCTTCCGGAGAGGAAAAAAGGAAAATCAAAAACAATACAGATGGAGAATATGTTGACTACGAGGAAATTGATGAACCAACACATTGAAACTGGACGCTAAATCTATAGAAGGTCTGCTTAGGAAACAACGCTTTGAAGATTTATACACAATCGTGGATGAAACAGAGGACTTTATTGTCATTTTGAAAAAGTCTGGCATTCCAGTTCAGGTTACGGATAAAGAGACAGTCGACCTTGAGACCCAGCTAAATCAGCGATATACTGAAGGGGTACATGTTCTGAACCGAATAGACCAGCCTGTCTCCGGTCTGGTAATTTTTGGTAAAAACAAAGCTTTTACAGCAGCATTTACGGAAATGCTAAAGGCCAGAGAGGTAAAAAAAACCTATCTGGCTCTGGTGGGGGGGCAGCCTGAAAAAGGGAAGGTAATGCTTAGGCACTATATAAAAAAACTGCACAATAGGGCTATGACAGCTGACGAGCCGGTGGACGAAAATTTCAAAGAGGCCGTGCTGGAATACAGGCTTGTGCAATCCTTTGACAATTATCATTTGCTGGAAATTGATTTGAAGACAGGCCGCTTTCACCAGATCCGTGCCCAGCTGGCAACTATGGATATGATCATCAAGGGTGATTTAAAATACGGATCAAGAAGACCTAATCTGGATCGAAGTATCGGACTGCTTTCTTACAAGCTTTCTTTTATACATCCATTTACCGGAAAACTGCATCAATACAAGGCGCCTTTGCCAGACAACGATGTTCTTTGGGGACTGATTGATGTGGCTGCCTTATCTGAGGGTTAAACACTAAGACTCGAGGCAGCTTACACCAATTCAATGTTGTAAAGCGTTCAGTTCGCCTGAACAGCTTTAAACAATTGTTTTTTAACGAGCGTTTAGCAAGAAAAGCACCATGCGGAAAAGCCAGTCTACAGATTTTGCATTGCTCCGTCGGGTGCTGGCCACAGCGTATCCATTCCGAAACGAATTTATCACATCGATTGTTTTGGCGGTGCTTGTGACGCCGTTTTCAGTAGCGCAACCGTTTCTAATCCAAAAAATGGTCGACGACCACATTTCGGCCGGGAACAGGGAGGGTATCCTGCAATTGGCCTGGGTATTTGTCGTTGTACTGATCGTTAGTGTGGTGTTAAAATACTGGTTTCTTGTTTCAACTGCTAGACTCGGGCAGTCTGTCATTCAGGATATGCGAAACAAAGTGTACCGGCATATTACAAATCTTCGACTTCGCTATTTTGATCAAACGCCTGTGGGAATTTCGACCACCCGTACAATCAATGATGTGGAAGCCATCAACAATGTCTTTGCACAGGGAGTCATCACGATAGTTGCAGATTTTTTGACACTCGGAGCAGTGGTAGCCATGATGATCTATACAAGTTGGAGGCTTACTCTGATTGTTTGTATTACGATGCCGTTTATGGTGCTGGCGACCTACATTTTTAAGGAGAAGGTTAAAGTATCTTACCAGAAAGTACGCACTCAGATTGCATCAATGAATGCGTTTTTGCAAGAGAGGATTTCGGGCATGAAAACTGTGCAGATTCTTCATGCCGAAGAGAAGGAGGCAGCCGTTTTTCGTCGAATCAACAGGGATTATACTTCTGCCAACCTTGACTCGGTGTTTTATTATGCTGTATTTTTTCCGGTTGTGGAATTGGTCTCTGCAGTTTCTCTGGCTTTGATGATCTGGCTGGGCGCCCGGGGATATCTGGAGGATAAGGTAACTTTTGGTTCGCTCGTCGCCTTTCCTCTGTATCTGAATCTGATGTTCAGGCCTATCCGTTTTATGGCGGATAAGTTCAATACACTTCAAATGGGTTTGGTTGCTGCAGAACGCGTTTTTAAGGTACTTGACCACAAGGAAACAATTCCGGACAAAGGGATGCTTAGTCCCTCAAAACTTGAAGGTAAGGTTACTTTTGAACACGTCACTTTTTCCTATGACGGGGAACAAACTGTCCTCCACGACATCTCGTTTACGATTTTGCCTGGGCAGACGTGTGCCATTGTGGGTCGGACAGGTTCCGGAAAGTCCACAATTATTCAATTGTTGAGTCGGCTTTACGATCTGCAACAAGGTAACATCCTAATCGATCATGCCGAAATTCAGAAGTACAAACTCAAGGAGCTGAGGAAAAGGATGGCCATCGTTTTGCAGGATGTATTTTTATTTCAGGGCTCGGTATTAGATAACATTACACTTCGCGACCCTTCCGTAAGCAGGGAGCAGGTCATCAGGTCTGCCAAAGCAATTGGAGCCGATGATTTTATTGAAAAATTGCCGGGAAAGTATGATTTTATCCTGAATGAAAGGGGGCAGAATTTATCCGTAGGTCAGAGACAGTTGATTTCATTTGTCCGGGCATTGGTCACTGACCCTGACATTCTGATTCTTGACGAAGCTACTGCCTCCATTGACACGGAAAGTGAAAGGATCATTCAGCATGCAATTGAAAAGCTGATTGAGAGGAGGACATCCATTATCATAGCACACAGGTTGTCCACCATCAGGCATGCCGATAATGTGCTGGTGCTGCAGCAGGGAAACATCGTAGAACAAGGCCATCCGTCTGATTTACTTGCGGATGAAAACGGATTTTACAGAAAATTATATGACATGCAATTTGCAGAAAACATGCAAACAAATTGATGATGGCAAACGGGATATTACAAAGGAAGGAAGTAGGGACTGCCGAAGATTGTTTGCACGTACTTCGGGAAAAATTTAGTTTTTTATTTGAAGAGGAGTTGATTCTGGATATGTGCCGTTCGGGTAAGCTGAGGCAATTTCAGGAAGGCGATCTGATTCTGGATATTGGGCAGATACTCACTCACATGCCCGTAGTCATTGCAGGCTCCATCAAAATCATGCGTGAAGATGCTGACGGGAATGAGCTGTTGTTGTATTACCTTGAGCCCGGAGACACGTGTGCTGCTACCCTCTCCTGCTGTTCAAGAGCCGGAAAAAGCAGTCTAAAGGCTGTAGCAGAAGCGCAGGGCAGAATCCTCATGATTCCGATTGAAAAAATGGAACAATGGATGATCCATTTCAAATCGTGGCGCAACTTTGTGTTGGAGAGTTACAATACCCGTCTAAATGAAATGCTGGATGCGATTGATAATCTTGCGTTCAATAACATGGAAGACAGACTGAAAAAGTATTTGAAAGATAAGGTGCTGATAACCAAAGACCCCAAGTTGCAAATTACGCATTTTCAGATTTCCGGAGAATTGAATTCATCCAGAGTTGTCATTTCGCGTCTTATGAAAAAGCTTGAGATGGATGGATTTCTCTTGCAGCAGCGCAATTATGTAGAAGTAAAGGAATTCATGCGCTGAAGTTTCTTATGCTCAGGCAAAAAACAGACCTTTGTCAACAGGAATTAAATCATCACCTCATGATCTTGTTTTTTCAACATAACGAAAACTATCTATTTGCGGCAGAGTGTACTGAAAATTTGAGTGACGATGCTTTACAAAAGCTAAGCTGGCTTTTTGATGATGCTGCGTATCTCTCGCAAACCGAGGTGGAAGGGGTGTACATTGGTCCAAGGTCGTCGATGATTACACCGTGGAGTACCAATGCTGTTGAGATCACACAAAACATGGGTATCGAGGGCATCGGGAGGATTGAGGTTTTTTATTCAAAGGATGACAAGTCTTTTGACCCTATGTTATTTCAGCAATACCAAGGATTACATCAGCAGATTTTTAATGTGGATGTTCGGCCGATGCCCATACTTGAAATTGAAGATATTGCAGCATTTAATGAAAGTGAAGGCCTTGCCTTGAGTGATGAAGAAATCACCTTTTTGGAAAATCTGTCAAAGGAATCGGGCAGAAAACTGACAGACTCAGAAATTTTTGGCTTTTCACAAGTTAATTCAGAGCATTGTCGGCATAAAATATTTAACGGCACCTACGTTATAGATGGAGAAGTAAAGGAAAAAAGTTTGTTTTCCCTCATCAAGCAGACTTATCGTGAAAACCCCAACCAGGTAGTTTCGGCATATAAGGACAACGTGACATTTTTTGCTGGTCCGCCGGCTGTGCAGTTTGCGCCTCAACTAGGTGACCGTCCGTCAGGCTACGAGAAGAAGCCTTTTGTTTCCATTTTGTCATTAAAAGCGGAGACGCACAATTTTCCGACTACTGTGGAGCCGTTTAATGGGGCTGCTACCGGTTCTGGAGGCGAAATCAGGGATCGTCTGGCAGGTGGCAAGGGGTCGCTGCCGCTGGCAGGAACAGCGGTGTATATGACGGCGTATCCCAGGCTAGGTGGTGGTCGACCCTGGGAGTCAGCAATTCGGGAGAGGAAGTGGCTATACCAGACTCCCCAGCATATTCTGACAAAGGCCTCAAACGGAGCATCTGATTTTGGCAATAAGTTTGGCCAACCGCTTATCGGAGGTTCGGTGTATACGTTTGAACACGAAGAGAATTCCCGGCTACAGAGTTTTGACAAGGTGATTATGCTGGCTGGGGGCATTGGGTACGGCAAGGAGGAGCATGCGGAAAAAGACATTCCTGCTGAAGGCGATGCGATAGTGGTGATGGGTGGTGACAATTATCGTATTGGCATGGGCGGTGCAGCTGTTTCGTCGGCAGATACGGGTGCGTTTGGGTCAGGCATAGAGTTGAATGCTGTTCAGCGATCGAATCCGGAAATGCAAAAGCGCGTAGCCAATGTGATCAGGTCGCTGGTAGAGAGCGATGCAAATCCAATCGTGTCTATTCACGATCACGGAGCAGGAGGACATCTGAATTGTCTTTCTGAGCTAGCGGAAGCTTCTGGCGCGATCATTGAAATGGACAAGCTTCCCGTTGGAGACCCGTCGCTTTCAGCAAAAGAGTTGATTGGCAATGAATCGCAGGAGCGCATGGGACTGGTGGTAAAAAAGGAAGATCTGCCGATCCTTCAGAAAATTGCCGAAAGGGAAAGAGCCCCCATGTATGAAGTGGGAATTGTCACAGGAGACCACCAACTTGTATTTCGTTCTCAAAAAACAAATCAACAGCCATTCTCGCTGGCCATGAAGGATCTTTTTGGTTCGAGTCCTAAAATGGTCATTTACGATAGTACAACCAAAGAACCATATCTTCCTGTAGAATACAATGTTTCTGAGTTTTATCATTATCTCGAACAATTACTCCAGCTGGAGGCTGTAGCTTGTAAGGACTGGCTCACCAATAAAGTAGACAGGTGCGTAGGAGGGCGCGTAGCCAAGCAGCAATGTTGTGGTCAGTATCAGCTCCCACTGAATGACTGTGCGGTCATGGCGCTGGATTTTGATACTCATCGGGGCATTGCCACTTCGGTGGGGCACTCCCCGGCTACAGCACTGATAGACGCAGCCGCCGGTTCGCGCAACAGCATTGCAGAGGCATTGACAAACCTGGTATGGGCACCTCTTGAAGGCGGGTTGAAAAGTGTGGTATTATCCGCAAACTGGATGTGGCCCTGTAAAAATCCGGGTGAAGATGCCAGGCTTTATGAAGCAGTACAAGCCTGCAGTGAATTTGCCATTCAGTTGGGCATCAATATTCCGACAGGGAAGGACTCATTGTCAATGACACAAAAATACTCCGACAGGCAAGTCAAGGCTCCGGGGACTGTCATCATCAGTGCGGCGGCCCCCTGTGAAAACATATTGCAGGTCATCGAACCGGTATTTCACCCAGGAGAAGGACCGGTTTATTATATAAATGTGTCTGGAACAAGGCATGATCTTGGAGGTTCATCGTTTGCTCAGATCTGCAACAGACTGGGCAGCACTTGTCCTGACATCAAAGAAGCGACACTTCTGGCATCTGCATTTGATGTGATGCAGCAACTCATCAGACAAGGCCAACTAGTTGCGGGCCATGACGTAGGAAGCGGCGGATTGATCACCACACTACTTGAAATGTGTTTTGCTGCACCATCGATTGGGGCTAAGTTCAACATGGACGCCATTGGAGAGACGGATTCTATCCGACTGCTCATGAGTGAAAATGCGGCTTGGGTCTTTCAGGCGACGGCCCAGTGTGCAAGTGCCGTGGAGGATGCTTTCCAAAAGGCCGGAATTGAGCTGTTTTGTCTGGGAGAGGCAGACTATTCGGGACAAATGAGCATTCAAAACGGATCGGATAAATTTCTGTTTGATATTCCATACTGGCGAGATAGCTGGTATAAAACATCGTATTTACTGGATGTTCATCAATCGGGCGCAGAAAAGGCGGCTGAGCGATTTGCAAACTATAAAAATCAGCCACTTCAGTTTACATTTCCGGCGCATTTTACGGGAAAACCCCCTGTTTTGAGCCAGGAAAAACCGAAAGCTGCAGTCATCAGAGAAAAGGGAAGCAATTCAGAGCGAGAGCTGGCGCATGCGCTGTATCTGGCAGGTTTTGATGTGAGGGATGTTCATATGACTGATTTGATGAGTGGCAGAGAGACGCTGGAGGACATTCAGTTTATTGGTGCGGTAGGTGGTTTTTCCAACTCTGATGTGCTCGGTTCTGCCAAAGGGTGGGCTGGTGCTTTTCGGTATCATACGCGTGCCCATGATTCACTGATGCGGTTTTTTGACAGAGATGATACTCTTTCTGTAGGTATATGTAATGGCTGTCAGTTATTCATTGAGCTGGGATTAATTCACCGGGATCATGACCAAAAGCCCCGCATGCACTTTAATGACTCCCGCAAACACGAAAGTGCGTTTACCTCGGTGGTCATTGAAGAAAACCCTTCGATTATGCTCAACTCATTGGCTGGCAGTAGGCTGGGAGTATGGATTTCTCACGGAGAAGGCAAGTTTTTATTTCCTTACGAAAGAGAAAAATACCAGATTGTTGCCACATACGCATATGGAGAATACCCGGCCAATCCAAATGGTTCTCAATACAATGCGGCTATGTTATGCAGTGAAGATGGCCGACATCTGGTCATGATGCCTCATATTGAGAGGTCTGTCTTTCAATGGAACTGGGCGCATTATCCGGCAGGTCGACGAGATGAAGTCTCCCCCTGGCTGCAGGCTTTTGTGAATGCGCGGGAGTGGATTGAGAAAAACCGATAAAGATTGTATTTTTACAGATGTTCATAGAATTTATTTGCAATCACACATAAATCATAGAAAATTATGCGACAAATTTTACCCGCATTTGGACTTCTTTTGTGCATTCAGATCGCTTCAATAGCACAGGAACGATCAAATCACGCCCGAAAGTTTGAGCAGCTCGACCAGGTATTGAGGTCGCCCAATGAGTACAGGGGAGCTGATGGCGCACCCGGTCCCAGATACTGGCAGCAAAAGGCGGATTATAAAATCAAGTGTACGCTGGATGCAAAGCAGCAGCGCATTGATGGCAGCGAATGGATTACCTACCACAACAATTCTCCGTCAGACCTTTCATTTTTATGGTTGCAGCTGGATGAAAATGAGCATTCACCGACTGCCAGTAAGCACCATATGGATCCTTCAGGCATGTTTGGTACTATGGATGAAGGACGCCTGGACAGGCTGGAGGCGGCAGTAAGCCTGGATAAATATGGTGTAAAAATTCAGAAGGTTGCTTCGGAAAAGGGACTGCCTTTGCGGTACACGATCAATGAAACGATGATGCGGATAGATTTGCCCAAGCCATTGAAATCAGGCGAGAAAATCACTTTTCAGATTGACTGGTATTACAACATGATTGACAGGTTTACTACACCGAGTTGGGGTCGTGGCGGGTACGAATATTTTGCTGATCACGGCAATTACCTGTATACCGTAGTGCAGTGGTTTCCCAGGATGTGTGTTTTCAGTGATTTTGAAGGATGGCAAAACAAGCAATTTGTGGGTCGCGGAGAGTTTGCTCTGTCATTCGGGGATTACGAGGTAGAAATTACCCTGCCAGCCGACCATGTTGTTGCCGCCACAGGTGAATGTCAGAATTACAAGGAGGTGCTGACTCCACAGCAATACGGCCGATGGGTTCAGGCGGGACTCAGCTCTACACCCGTAGAAATTGTGACTCTGGAAGAGGCTAAGGCGAACGAAACTACTCCTATTTCACAAAAGATGAAGACATGGAAGTACAAGGCAAATAATGTGCGGGATTTTGCCTGGACGGCAAGTAAAAAGTTTGTTTGGGATGCCATGCCACACAAAACCAGTGAAGGTAAAAAAGTGATGTGCATGAGCCTATATGGAAAGGAGGCATACCCGATATACAACAGGTATTCCACCAAAGTGGTTGACCATACGTTGCGCACTTATTCCAAATACAGTATTCCTTACCCTTACCCTGTCGCCATTTCCGTAGAGGCGGCCAATGGCATGGAATATCCGATGATTAGTTTTAATCCGGGTAGGGCAGAAGAGGATGGCACATATACAGAACGGGCAAAAAATGCAGCCATCCTGGTGATTATTCATGAAGTCGGGCATACGTATTTTCCCATGATCATCAACAGTGACGAGCGTCAGTGGGCCTGGTTTGATGAAGGCGTCAACAGCTTTATGCAGTTTCTCACTGAACAGGAATGGGATAACAACTATCCGTCGTCGGCAGGAGCACCTCATACGATTGTGGAATACATGTCGCGTTCTAAGAACCAGCTTGAACCTATCATGACGAATAGTGAAAACATCATAGACTATGGGAATAATGCGTATGACAAGCCTGCAACTGCTTTGAACATATTGCGTGAGACTGTCATGGGCAGGGAGTTGTTTGATTTTGCTTTTCGCGAATACTGCAGGAGGTGGGCGTTTAAACACCCCACGCCTGAGGACTTTTTCCGCACTATGGAAGAAGCCAGTGCGATGGATCTTGACTGGTTCTGGAGAGGCTGGTTTTACAGCATTGATAATGTGGACATTGCTCTTGACAGTGTGGTCTGGTACAGGGCCGAACTGGATAAAGATCCCGTTGAAGAGAAAGATACGCTAAGGAATGTCATCCGGAAGCCGCAAGACTTTT
>JAJTEZ010000200.1 GCA_021298335.1 Saprospiraceae bacterium
AAAACTTGGCAGTCTACCAAAAAAAGTGCTTTGCGTTACCGTGCGCCCGGCAGGCAGGAAATAGCCAGCCATGCCATCAGTCCCATGCCGGTCTCCAGCGCTGCTTCTTCGACATCAAACGTTGGAGTATGCACGGCAGAGATAATGTTTCGGGCTTCATTCCGGGTGCCGAGGCGATAAAAACAAGCAGGGATGTGGTGACCGTAAAAGGAAAAGTCTTCCCCTGTCATACGCAACGGCAAATCGACTACATTTTGCTCACCCAGATACTCCACCATATTGACTTTGACAGCCTGCGTAAGCTTTTCCTCATTGACCAGGCAGGGGTATCCCCGCTCTACGTTTACTTCTGCGGTACAGCCGTAAGCACGGCATGTATCGGTGACAATCTCCTGAATCAATGCATAGGCCTGGCGCCTCCACGCTTCATCCATCGTGCGAAATGTACCCTCCAGGCGCATAGACGCGGGCAGCACATTTGTTGCTCCACCATCCGTCTGGCATTTTCCGATGCTCAATACGGTAGGAATGGCTGCCGGAGCATGACGCGCGGCGATTTGCTGCAAGGCGATTACCACCTGACTGCCGGCCAGCACGACGTCGTTGCATTCATGTGGCATGGCTGCATGCCCTCCTTTGCCGCGGATGGTGATATATAGTTCATCAGTGGAAGCCATGTAAAGCCCCGGCCTGATGCCTACTTTGCCGGCTTCCATAGAGGGATACACATGCTGTGCCAGAATAGCCTCGGGCTTTGGATTACTGAGCACGCCCTCTTGGATCATCAGGCTGGCACCACCCGGCAGTTTTTCTTCGCCAGGCTGAAAAATACACCGGATATTGACAGGCAGAGGCCTTATGTGTGAGATAGAATGCAGGATTCTGGCCGCTCCGAGCAGACAGGAAGAATGCACATCGTGACCACATGCGTGCATCACGCCAGCTCTGACAGACTTGTAAGGCACGTCCGATAGCTCATGGATCGGCAAGGCATCCATATCTCCGCGCAGGGCAATCCAGTGGGAACCTTCTCCGCGTATTTCAGCTACGATGCCATGTCCTGCCCAGTTTCGGGTAAACGGAATGCCCGCAGCAGACAGTTGTTCTGCCAGAAAATCGGCAGTTTCCTTTTCCTCAAAGGAAAGTTCAGGGTGCGCATGCAAATGTCGTCGGATCTGGATGGTTTCCGGCAACAGACGGGAAGCTGCATCCCGGATTTGTTCAATGTAATTTGAAAGCATCATGCATTCCTGTTTGAATGAATAAATGTATAAAAAAAACTTACCTATTGCGCTGCCAAGTAAAACAAACTCACAATTTGGAGTTCATTTTGTGAATGTTCACCTGAAGAATTCCTCACTGAACTACGCTGTTCAGCTACGATTTTATCCACTATTTATCAAAACATACCCCACAACACATGCAGAGTTATCTTATAATAGAGCATTTAAACAAGAATTTAAACCGCTTTATTGGAAAGTCTGTGTATGTTTTGCCAAAACACACGCACATCCCTGGCAGGCGTATAGTCTTTGGCATACGCCATATTGGCCATGCGGGCATATCCTGTCTCAATCCGACAAAGGCGGCCATCAAACGGAACTTTGACGATACAAGGAGGTAATGCAGGTAAAAACTGGTACTCCTGGCTTCGTCCTCCATATCCCACCCATGTTGCTTTACCCACTATGACACTGACTGCATTGGGCAAACACCTCCACCTCAAACCGGTCCAAATCCACACAATTGGCAGGAATAGGAGAACGAGGAATGATAACAAAACATCAGTCACACGTTTCAACCTACGCTGTTGGGGTGAATCCAGCTTGTAGCGCATTTCAAGGCCATACCATTCCCCTTGCTGCCCCTTGGAAGGGCTGCCGATGATGCCCAGAGAATCATCGCCGCCAATGCGAAACACCAGTCCTGCACCCAGCTGCGTCATCGAATCCATGATCGTCCGAAGCGTCATGCTTTCTGAACTGTATACGACTTCATTGATGCCGAGGGTCTGGATCATCTGTGGGAGGTTTGCCAGGTGATTGGCATACCAGGTATCAGCTTGTGTTCTTTCCGGAGAGATGGTGTAAATATTTTCTGTCCTTACGCCAGACTGGCTGAGGATAGACGTCAGCTTAGCCGCATGACTCTGATGCGCGACCAAAGCCACGACTCTTTCCGCCTTGTTTTGGGAAGGTGTGCCCTGCATACGCTGGCGAACCCAGTGCAGGACCGACGCCGTGACCCATACCGCAAGAGCTCCTAACAGAATGACTGCCCTGCTGCTTCGCCAGGCCTCGGGAAAGAGTGCATAGATCAATAAAATCGTGATCAGACCTGCCGAAACAAATGTGAGTTGCCTCCAGGGACTGACCTTTTCAGAATAATTGCCGCCGAGCCAAAGAAAAAACAACCAGACTGCCGTACAAAGCCCCAGCAAAAATTTGTGCGCTGACGTCTGAAAATAAGCTTCATCAGCAAAATAATATTTTGCCCACAGCGTACTGACGAGCTGAAGACAACACCAAATAACGAGCGCATCCAGAACGGGTGCCAGCCAGCGATTGACCAGTCGGTTAACCGTGCTGATGGCTGCTCTGATGGCAACAGCCAGGTGTACAAAACGCACTAAATGGATGCCTTTGCCTTGACCGTAATGCTTTTTGACATAAATATGCATGGCGCCATAAAAAGTACGCACATAGTTTAGCGAACTTTTCTTGGTACTTTCGCCCTTGTAGTGAATGATGGTCGTTTCGGGCACGTACCAGATTTCAAAACCTCCCTGACCGATACGGTAAGAGAGGTCGATGTCTTCGCCATACATAAAAAAGGCCTCATCGAGCAGGCCCACCTGATCCAGCGTCTCGCTTCGCATAAACATAAAGGCACCGCAAAGCACTTCTACCCTCGTGGCAGTATGTTCCGGAAGGTAGCCCAGGTTGTAACCGCTAAACCATCGGGAAGACGGAAACAGGTCGGAAAGAAAAAACAGCTTGCAGAAGGAATTCCAAAGGCCCGGGAGCTGCCTCTTTGATTCTGGCAAAAACCTTCCTGCGCCGTCAATCATGCGCACGCCCAGGGCTCCGGCCTGGGGATGTGACTCCATAAACTCCCAGGCCACACGCAGGGTGTCTTCGCTGAGGAGGGTATCCGGATTGAGGAGAAGGACGTATTTAGCCCTGATCTCTCGGATGGCGAGGTTGTTGGCAGCAGAAAAACCAAGATTTTTCTCGCTGATGATCAGTTTTACTTCGGGAAAATCCGACTGCACCAGAGCCACAGACCCATCGACCGAAGCGTTATCCACAACCCATGTTTCGACGTGCAAACCTCTTCTGTCTGCCTGTTGGATGGATTGCAGGCACGGTGCCAGAAAATGCCGGACATTATAACTGACGATTACTATGGCGATATCAGCCATTGCCATCTTAAGACTGAACCCTCGCAATGACACTCACCTTGACACCGGTTTCACGAAGCAACCTGGAAATATAATAGATGGTGGTCTCCCCCTCGATAGTCGGACTGATGGCCATGATCACCTCTTCAGTAGCTTCCTTCTTGATGCGTTCCAGCAGTAAATCAATACTTAAGTCGGACGGACCCACGCCTTCCAGCGGTGAAATGACGCCTCCCAGTACGTGATACTTGCCTTTAAACTGGTTTGTATCCTCGATGGCCATCACATCCCGCGCCGACTCTACCACGCAAATGACCTGGCTGTGCCGAGCGGAAGACAGGCACAAAGCACATGTTTCTGTATCTGAAATATTGCAGCATACTGTGCATTTCCGGATGTCCTTCGCAAGCTTTTGCAATGCCGATGCAATTTTGATGTGCTTTTCAGTGTTGTCCTGGACCAGGTGCAGTGCCAGTCTGAGAGCAGATTTTTTCCCCACCCCCGGCAGGGAGGAAAGGGCAAGAACTGCTTCTTCGAGAATTTTGGATGAGAAATTCATGAAACAAAAGTAATATATATAACATAAATCTATACAGGTTGCTACTGTATTTTTCTTCTTTTAAAATGCTTATTGACCTTCAGCGGATTTTTTGTACCTTTGCGCCTCGTTAAAGCCTCAGATAGTGACTTTAAATTTTTGCCGAACATGAGCGACATGCAAGATGAAAAAGAAATGGGCTTTCTGGACCACCTGGAAGAATTGCGCTGGCACGTAGTCCGGGCGGGCTTGAGTGTCATTGCGTTTGCAATTGTTGCCCTGATTTTTCAGAAGGAGATTTTTGAATACATTATTTTTGCACCCAAGAAACCGGATTTCATCACGTACAGGGTGCTGTGCGCCATTTCCGAGGCGACCTGTTTTTCACCTCCGGAATTGCAGCTCATCACGAGAGAACTGGGTGAGCAATTTTTTACAGGGATCACCGTTTCGCTTTATTTCGGAGTAGTTTTGTCTTTCCCCTACATTTTTTATGAGTTCTGGAAATTCATTAAGCCTGGATTGTATGAAAAGGAAGTCCGGGTGGCCAACAGGGTGATTGGTGCCACAACATTTCTGTTTTTACTCGGCATTTGTTTTGGATATTTTATCATCGCTCCCTTTACCATTACCTTTCTGGGAGGATACACCCTGGGATCGCAAGCTATCAACAGCCCGACGCTGACATCCTACGTCAACTACCTGACGATGTTTACATTGCCTGTGGGGCTGGCATTTGAATTACCTGTTGTTGTGTACTTTTTTGCCAAGTTGGGAATCATCGGGCCGGAAATCATGCGTAAGTTTCGGCGAGAGGCTTTTCTGGTAGTCTTTGTCGTTGCGGCAATCATCACACCACCGGATATTATCTCTCAGGTTATGATAGGCA
>JAJTEZ010000035.1 GCA_021298335.1 Saprospiraceae bacterium
AAACGATGATTGTATCATTGTCTGAACAACCAAATTCATTTGTCAAAAGAACTGAAATGGTATTTTTTGTCAAGGAAGACGGCTTTCCGGCATTCACAGATAAGGTGGACGCTGTAGAATTGTCTGACCAAAGATATTGCTTTGCCGCGCCGGGACTGAGTACTTTCACCTCGTCCGGACACAAGGAGAGGTCTGCTCCCAGATCCGCAGAAGGTGAAGGCCTTGATGTCACCACACTAGTGCTTTCTTTTTTACACCCTGCAGATGAAACAGCCACACACTGATAGGTACCTGCCGAATTGACAGCAAGTGTTTTGGTGCTTTGGCCAGCAATAGCGACATTATTCTTTTTCCATTCAAATGAAGTGGCATTGGATTCAGCGACAAGCTGAATAGTTGCCCCTGCACATAGATCGGATTGAGTAGGAAGTGTCAGAGTTGGTAATGGAGAGATCGTGACCACCAGATCATCAGACTTTTCGCAACCAAACTGGTTTTTGACTGTCACTGCATAGGTTCCTGACTTATCTGCCGTCACGGATTGAGCGGTAGACAGGGCTGCACCATTCAATGTCCAAGTATAACTAGTGTTGCCCGCTCCTGCGTTTAATAAAGGTAGAGCATCACCCTCACATAACTTTTTATCTGCACCAAGGTCAACTACAGGCAATGGATTGACGGTAATATTGACAGACTTCCTGACTTCGCAGGATGGAGTACCTCCTGTAGCTGCCAGTCGGATTGCCCTGCCCAGCACTACACAGGTGTCCTGACCTGCAGACACATTGACTGGAGCAAATACTTTGATCTCAATGGTTTTGGTTTCTTTGTTGGGCCTGCCACAAATGTAACCTTTACGAGGTCTGATGTTTTACAATTATATTGATTGGTTACAGTCACCGAATAGATCCCATCCTGTGAGACGTTTAACGTAGCCAATTTATCAGGGAGGGCTATGCCATTTCTGGACCACGCATAGGAAGTGCCGTCAGGTCCTGCATTGAGCGGAACAGTCGAACCATTGCAAGCCACGATATCACTGTTGCCAAGTTCAACGACAGGCAGGGCGCGCACTTCTACTCTCGTTTCCCGCCGGGTCAGACAACCTATGGAGTTTACTGCTTCTATGGCATAATTTCCTGTGGCATTTGCACTGTAGTTGAGGGATGTTGCACCAGAAATTGCTGCATTATTGAAAAACCACTGCAGTCCCGTATACCCTGATGCCGTCACGGTAAGATTGGCAGGGGTCCCTGCACAGGTATTCACGACCTGGTTTGCAAAATCCTGCACGACGGGTGCGTCAATGAATGTCACTTTTACCTGATCCTCAGATTTACACTGATTGGCATTGGTGACAATCACCTTATATAAACCGGAAACCGTAGGCATGTAAGTTGCAGTAGAAGCACCGCTGAGTGCCTGGCCGTCACGAGACCACTGAAAGGTGATTCCGTCATTACCAGCATTTAGCGTCACTAACTGTCCGGCACATTTTTGAATATCTTGACCCAATTCCACAATGGGCCTGGAAAGCTGAGTGACGACTGACTCTGCTTCTCCTTTACAACCAAATGTGCTAAGCCCTTCTGCCTTATATGTTCCCGGCTGTGTCAACTGTAGAC
Source organism: Saprospiraceae bacterium (assembly GCA_021298335.1). Taxonomy (GTDB): domain Bacteria; phylum Bacteroidota; class Bacteroidia; order Chitinophagales; family Saprospiraceae; genus OLB9. The sequence continues at coordinate 1,626 of JAJTEZ010000035.1, forward strand.
TCGTGGCGTTTTGTCCGGGAATGAGGACACCATCTTTGTACCAGTTGACGCTGGGAGCTATTGTGACATTGGCAGTCAATGTATAGGTTTCCCCCTGGCAATATGTGGCAGTTGCAGGTAGTGCTACGGTTGGATTCGGTTGGAATGTGACAAGAACTTTGTCGGTTCTTTTGCAACCGCTGCTATGAGTTACTTCGACTTCATAGGTTCCCGTAGTAGTAACCGACAAGATTCTGGAAGTAGCAGCGGGCAATACGACTCCATCTTTTTTCCAGATATACGTCACCCCATCACTTCCCGCATCCAAAGACAAACTTTCTCCTACGCATTTGTTTACATCCTGGCCGAGGTCAAAGGTCAGCGGACAGCAGTTGACAGGTGCGGTAAAAACAGCCGCTTTCGTAAGTTTGCAGGCCTGCGCAGCATCAAAAAAGGCTGTCACATCGCGTTTTGTTCCATCAGAATCGAGACCAGTCAGGGTGATTGTCTGCGGTGATGTGGTGATATCAAACAATTGGCCATTGACGCTCAGTTTTCCAGATGCCGGAGCTTTATCGTAAGTGATGACCAGGTCCTGGGTGAATGCATTTGTAGAAGCTACACATGCTCCCTGAGCAGCAGCACTAATATCTGTGATTCTGCACGCGGGAAGAATCTCAATATTTCGAGTATTATATCCCAGATTGTGACAAACCGTAGCTGTGAAATTTTTAAAGGTCGTTCCTACCAAGGTAGCAGGATCAATATTCTTATCGAGGACAACAGAAACCAATTCATACTTTCCTGCTGGTGTTGTTGTAAAGTTTGCTGAAGGTCCGGCATAGGTGATGTTATCTGTCTGTGTATTGACTAAAAAGAATAAATTTTGGTAGGCGCTGTTTGGCATTGTATTTTTTTCTACAACCAGTCCAGGCCCTGATACGAGTGAGATGGACAACGGACTGCCATAAAACTGGCTATATGTAAACAAAAACAAGGCATATTCTGTGCAAGGGCTTAACTGAACGGTAAATCCCCCTGAAAAGAAAAGCCCTCCATTGGCTGATTGTGTTCCAGTAGAAGCCAGAAAGGTGTTACAGGGAGAATTGGCGTTGTAATTATTTCTATGCAAAGATGCCCAGCCCTGCCCAGAAAACGCAAAGGTGTAAGTTCCTGCCTCTGTGACATACAAGGTAGTTCGGTTGAACCTGACTTGCTGAACTTCGCATCCAGCTCCATTCTGACCGTTTACTCCAATACCACCTGCAGGGTTCGAATCGGCAATACTACGGGTGATGGTGTACATTCGGTTGCCAACTGTTCGTGTCATCGAAAGGTTTAGTGCGGATGCCCCTTCATCAGCGATTACGGGAGTTACCGGACACATTACGCTTTCTTCTGCCGTACAATTCGAGTTAATGATGAAGTCACTGCCCGACACCTGAAAAAAGCGAAAGCAATCAAAATCCATACATTCAAGCATTGCCCGGGTGTTGACCGAACGCACAAAATTTGCAGGTATGGAAACTGTTGCAGTTCCCGCCGCATACGGGATATTTTCTGCCAGCACGATAGAATATGACTTCCCGCCGTCAATGGAAAGACGTATGCGAACCTTGTTACAAAGTGCGTTGCTTCCACCTGTGGTCCAGGTAAATGTTTCCATACCTCCCGCCTGCAGCGTTTCTCCCCCTTTAGGTCGGGTGAGTGTAAATGGACCAGTATTTGTAACAGTCACCTGTACTTCGTCATTGGCAATTGCCCCCCCTCCTGCTGCATTATCCCGTACTGAAACACTAAAGTTGATTGTTCTTGTCACCGCAGGAAGTACATCAAAGTCGTTCGCACCGCCCTTTGACAAAACATCCAGCGAAGGAAAATATCTTTCAGGAGCAGATGAAGGAGGATAAGACCTGAATAAAGGCGCTTTATTGTCAGAAGCTGCCATGGCACCTATCTTACCCTGAGTTGGAGTACCGGGTCCATCTTCGTCAATTTGCTCCCAACTGTAAGTATGGTTATCCGCATCAGGAAGATTCGGAGTGGCTTTCAGATAAAAAGGCGTATTTTTTGGTATTGAATATACTGCATTACAAGGTGAAGCTTCTATGGATGGTAAGGCGTTTGTCGAATTTGCGGGGGATCCACATTTTCCACCATCACCATTGTAGACGTAATTGTAAATTTCTTCCACACTTTTGGTATGGAAATAATTGTCCAGTGCTTCTGAAGACTGTATATTTTGTCCCGCGTCGCAAATACCGTTGTACGACATGATTGTAGTGCCACTACCTATTTCATAGGAATTAAAACTGGCAATGGCCCCCGTGCAACTCCCTCCTATACCATTGAACGTGTGATTTGCACCGAACTGATGACCGAATTCATGGGCAGCCAGATTAATCCATGAGTTTCCGACATTTGAATAGCTGCCACTCCAACCCCTGGCTTTTCCATTGCCACATACTGAGTTCAGCTGAGCTATGCCGCCATTACCCCATCCATCACCATCCTTATGCTGGTGGAACACATGCCCGATATCATATTGTGACGTCTGAAAGTGCATAGACAGTGCCGTGCCAGCCTGATCAGGTCTTGATGGACCTCCCGATCCATCCGGAATAAAAATATCAGTTGCGGGATCTTTGTAAATGAGATTAATCCTGCTGCTACTGATAGACAGCCTGAAGGACATTTCATTGCTAAAAATCGCACTGATGGCATTGACCGAGCTGGACACCACTGAGGCTACATCGGTATCCTTATTGCCATTATTAATATAAAATTCGCCTGTCACAACAATGGCAACACGATAGTTAAATCGTTTAGAACCAATAGTAAAGGATGACACACCGCGGGGGGATCCTGGTATCTGTCGCTCCATTTGTTCATGGCTATGGTCGTGGCCGCAAAACTGTGCCGGCCTGGGTAGGTCAGCCTGAATGCCATATTCCACAATGTGAGCTCCACTTCTCGTAAAATCTTCCGGATACACAGAAATCATCTTCCCCTCAAACAGGATGGTAGCAAACACACCTGTTTCACTTATCGTGAGAGCGCCTTTTGCGTCGCCACCTTCAAGGTCTGCGAGGTCAAATGTGTAAATATCTCCGTAAGTACGCCGAAATTCATCATCCGTTACCCCATTGGGCATCGCCGAAAATGAATACTGCCTCCCAAACAAAGGAATCTCAGCTTGAAATCCTCCTTCACGATGTCCTGACTTGCCTTGCCTCAAAAATTCCTGCTGAGGGATAAAGACTTTCGTCCTTGTGCCATATACAGCACTATTATCTTGGGCCGCCATGGACAATGACAGAAGCAAACTAAAACACACTGTGATTAACCTTAAAAAGTTTCCACTCATATTCATCGTTGTTTAAATGATTTGTCGGATTGAATTTCCGTTGCTAAAATAATAGAAAAAATAGATTTGAAGCCAGTTCTGCAAAACTTTACGCTTTCAGACAAAAAAGTTGCTAAGCTTATCATGTAAATTTTGGCACCTGAGGGTGATTAGAAACAAAGAGACCGTAAGATATTTACATAATTTTTAACTGTTTTGAAACAACCAAGCCCTGTGAGTCATCGTTATATAGAAAATTTCCAGAATCATGCATACACGAAACGTTTTACTTTTTATTGCTGCGTTTTCTTTTACAGTAAGTTGCCAGGCTCAGTTTAAAGACCTGATGAAAAAGGCAAAATCGTCTGTAGAGTCCTTGGCACAAACTCCTGACTCAGATATTGCTGCCGGATTGAAGGAAGCGTTAAATCAGGGAATCGGAGCTGCTGTCACACAATTATCTACAAAAAATGGCTACTTTGAAAGTCCGTACAAAATTCTTATTCCTTCTGACGCACAAAAAATCATTGACAAAGTCAAGCTGGTACCTGGATTTCAGGATGTGGAGAAAAATTTGATTGCAAAAATGAACGAAGCGGCGGAAATTGCTGCTAAAAAATCCGTGCCCATTTTTACAGATGCCATAAAGAATATGTCCTTTCAGGATGCAAAAGGAATTCTTACCGGTCCTGACAATGCTGCCACTGAATATCTGATTGGCACCTCCCGCAAACCACTCTATGATGCCTTTCTTCCTGTGATACAGTCCAGCCTTGATGAAGTGAATGCCAGGAGTTACTGGGCAACAGTGGTGAATGCATACAATAATATTCCCTTTGTTAAGAAAGTAAATCCAGCCTTGGATGATCACGTGACTAACAAGGCGCTTGATGGACTCTTCGGTCTCATTGCAGTCAAAGAAAAAGGGATTAGGAATGATGTGAGCCAGCGTACAACTGAATTACTTAAAAAAGTTTTTGGTAGCGTGAAAAAGTAAACATTCTTAAAGGGATCCCGTTTTTGGCCTGATTGGCGGTTGCAAAATATTTTCTTCCCAACAAATACGTATCTTCGCCTTCAACTTTTTGAAACGTGAGGCAGGTTTTTGGCATTTTTACATCATTAGTGACAGCGGGGCTGATCATCATCATGGCGCAGATGATCAGGGAAGGTTTGTTTCCTACACCTCAGGATCTGGACTTTACCAACAACCTGGCTGTCTCTGACTGGATGTCGGCCATGCCTGCAAATTTTTTCCTCACGATCGCCTTAAGTCATGGCCTTGGGGCTTTTGCGGCTGGATTAATCAGTAGCCTTGTTATGGAACGCAACAGGATGTCCACTGGCATGATTTCCTTCAGTGTAGTATTCATCATGGTGATGGTGTACCTCTTTAAGTACTACTTTCCAGTCTGGTTTGTCATTACAGATACAGTTGTTACGGCTGTACTTGGTTTTGCTGGTGCCATGGTGGGAAGTTCCAGGCACGTAAGTTAATGCTGATGAACATTGAAAAACGGTCTTTCGAAAAAAATCATAATAATTTGCACATCATCTATATCTTTGCAGAATAAATTAGAAACCTTATGGCAAACGGTCTTTTACAAGGAAAAAAAGGAATCATTTTTGGTGCTCTGGACAGTAAATCAATTGCCTGGAAAGTGGCTGAACGTTGTGTAGAAGAGGGAGCAAAAATCGTCCTGACCAATGCCCCAGTAGCCATGAGATTAGGTGAAATCAATGAACTGGCTGCAAAACTGCAATGTCAAATCATACCTGCAGATGCAACAAATCTGGCAGACCTTGAAAATCTGATCTCTCAATCGATGGAAATTCTTGGAGGGAAGCTTGATTTTGTACTTCATTCCATCGGAATGTCTGTGAATGTCCGCAAAAAAAAGGACTACACCGACCTCAATTACGACTGGATGCAAACCACTTTTGATGTTTCTGCCATCTCATTTCACAAAGTGATGCAAGTGGCCATGAAACATGATGCCATGAATGAGTGGGGTTCAATCCTTGCCCTTTCCTATATTGCTGCGCAACGTACTTTTCCGGATTACAGTGAAATGGCTGAATCCAAGGCATTGCTGGAAAGTTTTGCCAGAAGCTTTGGCTACCACTGGGCAAAAAAATCAAAAGTGCGCGTCAATACAATTTCTCAATCCCCCACGATTACAACAGCAGGGTCCGGAGTGAAGGGATTTACTGACTTTTTCGGGTATGCGGAGAAGATGTCTCCTTTGGGCAATGCCGGAGCAGATGCATGTGCTGATTATTGTGTAGCCATGTTTTCTGATTTGACTCGCATGGTCACTATGCAAAATCTGTTTCACGACGGAGGATTTAGCAGCATGGGTATGGCTCCTGAACTCATTGAGTCAGAAGAGTAAATCGATTCCAGTTTTGGAAAATAACCAAAACAGCCAAATTCCGCATTTATTTTAAACGGAGTTTTTTCTTTTTTGACGTCATACACAACTTCCCTGTTTTTTATCAGTTATACAAAGATAAACCTGGCGTATTTGCTTGTGTTATATATTATCATAAAGCATTATTTTTGCAGCAATTTCCATCCAAATCAAGCAGCATGACAAGAGAATTATACGTGTACAACAGTCTCTCCCGGCAAAAGGAGAAATTCAAGCCCATTCAGGATGGATATGTTGGCATGTATGTGTGTGGCCCCACAGTATACAATGATGTACATTTAGGGAACTGCCGTACATTTATGAGTTTTGATATTATTTACAGGTATTTGTTATATCTAGGCTATAAGGTCAGGTATGTGCGGAACATTACAGATGTAGGTCACTTACTCGATGACGGTGAGGATAGAATGTCAAAAGGAGCGAGACTTGACAACCTTGAACCAATGGAGGTAGCACAAAAATACTCCAATGGTTTTCACCAAATGATGCGTATCTTCAACACATTGCCTCCAAGTATCGAACCTCGGGCAACAGGACATATTCTGGAGCAGATAGAGATGGTGCAACAAATCATTGATGCAGGATATGCTTATATTCAGAATGGATCTGTGTACTTCGATACGTTCAATTTTGCGCAAAAAACAGGTGAATATGGCACTCTTTCAGGTCGGGTGATCGAAGACTTACTGGCAGAGTCCAGAGATAATTTGAAAAATCAGGATGAGAAAAGACATCCATCTGATTTTGCTATCTGGATGAAGGCCTCTGATGAACACATTATGAAATGGAACTCTCCCTGGTCTGTTGGATTTCCCGGCTGGCACCTCGAATGCAGTGCGATGAGCACGAAATATCTTGGCAAGCGCTTTGATATTCACGGTGGAGGAAATGATTTAAAATTTCCACATCACGAAAATGAAATTGCCCAAAATATTGGCGCTTGCGGTTGCCATCCAGCAAATTACTGGTTACATACCAACATGTTGCTGATGAATGGCAAAAAAATGTCAAAAAGTGACGGAAACACCATTTCTCCTCAGGAACTTTTCGAAGGAAATTCTGTACACGTTACGAAAGGCTACAGCCCAATGGTCGTGCGTTTCTTCATGCTGCAGTCTCACTATCGGTCACCGAATGACCTGACAGATGAAGCACTGCTGGCAGCTGAAAAAGGCTGGAAAAGGCTTATGGAAGCCTATAAAAATCTTCAGGAACTTCAAAGCCCTACTCAGCAACCTGCCCCTCTTGATGAAAGAGTCGCCGGTATTCTGGATCAGGTCTTTTTTGATATGGACGATGATTTTAATACACCAAGAGCCCTGGCAGGGCTTTTTGAACTTGTTACTTTAATCAATAGTCTGAAAGAAAAGCAGCTACCGATTGAAGAAATTTCCAGTCAGATCCTTGATCGACTTAAAAGTAACTTAAAATCAGTCATATTTGATATTTTCGGATTGATCGACGAAGCAGGGCAACAAGCAGGTCCTGTTGACCCTCTGATGCAGCTTATCATTGAATTGCGCCACCAGGCGAGAGAGCAAAAAGACTGGCCTACATCAGATAAAATCAGAGATTCTCTTACTCAGGCAAATATAATCATCAAAGATGGAAAAGAAGGTACTACCTGGTCATACAAATAATTGGAGAACACCTCTGTTATTTGTTGCTTTTATTGCTGGACTCCTATTTCTTCATTCCTGTAAAAACGAAAAGGACAAAGCCTCCGAACCGATGGAGAAGGCCATCGTGCCCAAAGTAGAGGAAGATTCTGCCATGGTATTTCTTGAAAAACAGCTTTCGTTTGGCGTACGTGTACCCGGGACTGCCGGGCATCTGGCTACCCGAGACTGGATTATCAACACACTGAAACGATATGGAGCAGACGTCGAAGTACAGGAGTTTAAGGCATCATTTCTGACAAAAAAAGATGTGCCGTCCTTTAATATCATTGCCAGAATGAATCCGGATGAAGACCGGAGGATAGCCTTGTTTGCTCACTGGGATACGAGGCTCATCGCTGAGAAAGACCCGGATGAAGCCAAAAAGTCACAACCCATACCAGGAGCCGTGGATGGTGCGAGTGGTGTGGCAGGCCTACTGGAAATTGCACGTCTTTTGCAATCTAACCCTGTAAAAATAGGCGTTGATTTGGTGTTTTTTGACGCTGAAGATCAGGGGAACGACACCAACAACCAAAGCTGGTGTCTTGGGTCGCAGTACTGGTCAAAAAGTGTGGCTGAAAACGAAAAAAAGCCAGAGTTTGGCATCCTTCTGGACCTGATTGGAGCCAAAGGAGCTACCTACTCCAAAGAAGAAATCTCAGCCAGAATGGCCGGTACAATCCAGGATAAAATTTGGCAGCTTGCATCTGTCATGAACAAAGGGAATATGTTTGTCAATGCCCAGATCGGTCAGATTATGGATGATCACTTTTATGTAAACACGATAGCAGGTATTCCTACGGTAGATATCATTGAAACAAAACCATCAGGTTATTTTGCCGAATACCACCACACACACAACGACAATGCTGACGCTATTGACAAAAACAATCTTGCATCAGTCATACAGGTAGTGACAGCTGTTGTCTATAAATCATCAGATAAAAGTTTTTAAAGATTTTTCATTTAAACAATATACCAATGAAGCACTATTTAAAATCTATGATCGGTATTGCGATGTTTCTGGGCGCCATACTACCTGCCAGTGCGCAGGAAATCAGCAAGAAAAACTGGACGCTAATTCACGAACGAACAGCAGACTGGTGCCCTTTCTGTGGGTCCTGGGGATGGGATATGAAAAACCAGATTCTTACTAAATTTGGCACCCAGAATGTCATTTTTATGGCAGTTCATCATAGCGGAGGATTGACAAATCCTACAGCTGACACATTGAGCGACAACTTCGGAGGAATTGGACAGCCTCTTTTCTTTGTTGATGGTGTCAACATCAATGCCAACAGCGGCAATATTACCACCAAACTGAGTGAAACACAGCTGGAAGTGGACTTCAAAAATTCAGTTTCCGTGCTTGCAGGTGTCGGAGTTGAAGCAAAGCTGAGCGAAACCAACAAAACGCTTGAGGCAAACGCAAAAGTAGAGTTTCTGGAAGGTGTGGAAGATGGTGATTATTATCTCGGATTGTATATGCTTGAAGATGTCATGAATGTGCAGGCAGGAAGAACAGGATTGCAATTGCATAAAAATGTGTTGCGTCAAAGTCTTCTTAATTCTACATTTGGAAAGCCTTTAAAAAAAGGAGCTATTGCCAAAGGAACAAAGTTTGAAGTAGCTGCAAGTATACAGAATATCCAGGCGAAACGAAAAGACACGAAAGTACTGGCGGTACTCTGGAATAAAACTTCTGCAGGAAAGTATATCTTTTTCAATGCATTCATGGCAACACCTGAAACACCATCTTCAGTGGAAAGTCCTTCACAAGATGAGGCACCTGAATTGAAAGTGTTTCAAAATGAAAACCAAAATATCGTGATTTCTTTGCCTCTTTTGCAGTCAGGAGATTCTAATGTAGAAGTGACATTGACTGATCTAAGCGGAAAAACTGTTGAAACAAAACGCTTTTTGGTTAATGATGGTCAACCACTGGAATGCACACTATCAAGCCCCCAAACGAGTGGCTTATTTGTTGTGTCAGTACGCACAAATAACAAAATGGTGTCCAAAAAAATCTACGTGGTAGCTGGAGAATGATCTAAGTGAATCACACAAAGCATTCAAATAAAAAAGGGCATTATCACAAATGCCCTTTTTTATTTATACATAGAAAACTTGCTATTATTGTGGGGCTGTTAACACTGCCCTTACCTCCATGCGATACGCTAAATCAAGTACAGCAACGACTTTTTCATTACTGGCATAGGCTGAAGGGGAAATGACAATCGCAGCTTTAAGCCCGTCAATGCGCTTCAGTTGCTGCATCTGACCTTCGATACCTTCGATACTCACCGGAGAACCATTGAGCGTGTAATTTCCGTCCTGATCAATGACCACCACTTTATTCTTTGCTTTGGGTGGTGGAGGTGTAGTCTTTTTACCCGGCAACTGCAAGTCGAGTGCATTAGGTGTAACTACCGATGAAGTGAGCATAAAAAAGATAAGCAGAAGGAAAATAATGTCAGTCAATGAAGACATATTAAATTCTGCTGATACTTTACTTCTTTTTTTGACTGCCATACCTTAATTCTTTACGGTTGTAGGTTGAGTGGCAATAATCGCCCGAAGCTCCAGTCCGCTTGCTAACTCCATAACCCTGTGTACCTGCTGCCATTCAACACCTACTTCTGATATAATAGTAACAGTGGCATTTTCCTTGTTGTCAGTTTTACGTACTGCGTAAGCCAGATCAGACTCGAGATTATCCATACTACTGGGCTTACCTTCAACCGTGACAGTACCATCCAGTTTCATTACAACAGGAAGGTTTGTGGGTGCGACGGTTTTAGAGTCGGACTCAGGTAGCGGAATATCGATCTGAACCATATTTGAGGTGAGCATAAAAAATATCAAGAGAAGAAATATAATGTCTGTTAATGAAGACATATTAAATTCTGCCGATACTTTACTCCGTTTTTTTACTGCCATGATTTGACGTTCAATCTATGCAATTAATGACCTGGTTCCTGCAACAAATCCATAAAATCGATAGTGGTTTTTTCCATAAGAAACACTACTTTTTCGACTTTTGCCACCAGCAGATTGTACATAACAAACGAAAAAATACCGATAACCAGTCCAAAAGCAGTGGTGATCAATGCCTGGTAAATACCCCCAGCCAATACTGCTGGCGTCACATTCTGCTGCGAAGACATGTTATAGAATGCGAGAATCATACCGGTGACCGTTCCGAGAAAGCCAATCATAGGCGCTGCCCCTGAAATACTGGCCAAAGAGGATAGATTTTTTTCCAGTTTGAACACTTCCAGGTTTCCCACATTTTCGATGGCGGCATCAATGTCCTTCAGAGGTTTCCCTATGCGCATCAATCCCTTTTCAATCATTCTTGCTGCAGGAGTATCTGTCGCCCGACAGAGAGCCTTTGCTCCTTCAATATTTCCAGCTCCTACAGACATACGGATGTTTGTGATAAAATTTTCATCGATTTTGCCTGCTTTGGAAATGGTAAGGTATCTCTCAATGGCAATATACAAAGCCATAAAAGAAAGCAACAACAATATTAATACATTCGCAATACCCATCCAGCCACCGGACACAATAATATCGACAATATTCTGGGAAGGGGCAGCAGCTGGATCAACCACACTCGTAGTATCTGCTACCTGAAACAAGAAGAATGATAAGTTGTACATATGAAAAAAGTTAAATGATTTTTTGTAAAAACGATAGACACAAATACAAAATTGACTTACTGCAACAAAAGTAGGGAATTTTGTAATATTAACATTTTTTATTATTTATTTTTTCTGTAATATAAACAGAAGTGCTTACTTATATTCTTACATTGGGATAGAATCTAGACGAACAGGACATGCAAATCACTAGGATGATTTTACAGCACAATCCTTATGGTACTGACTGGATGGCCTAAAACAGAGACGAAAATGTCCTAAAACTGATATAGGTATATCAACGGATTAGTGTCAGATCCCTCTGTAGAATTTTTTTACCTCCCTTAAGATCTGTGATCTCCATTATGAGTACGTACACACCAGAATCAAGCAACTTACCCTTCCAGGTACCATCCCACCCTGATTGCATCTCGGCATCAGAGGTTGTCGAAGCATAAACAAGATTACCCCATCTGTCGTAAATGTGCCAGTAATTAATCTCGGCAGGTACCTTGTTTTTTTCAAATGTGAAGACATCATTATTACCATCCCCGTTGGGCGAAAACACATTAGGCAATTGAATGGAAAGTTCTGTATTGACTCTAACTCTGAATCGAAGTGTGTCGATACAACCCTTCTCAGTTACTACTTTGACAAATAGTTGGATGTCATTTTGTGCCGGAAAGGAATAATCACTACCCTTATTAAATAACAGATTACCGTTTTCGTCAACCCAGTTGTAGGTATCTATTTCAGCATTTGAAAAGTTTGAGTAGAGTGACAATGTAATCTGATCTGCATACTCTGCTTCAATCTCTGTCACATCTGAAAAAATTTCAAAAAGTGGAGGTTCCGTAAAGTTTGTATTTGTGGAATAGGTACAGTCATATTTATCCCTGACTTCCAAGGTGTAGGTGCCCGGACCCAATCCCCCCAAAAGAGGAGCATCCACTTTCGTCCCATCCAACGAAAATGTATAAGGCCCAAATCCACCGTTCACACCATTGATAAGGATTTCTCCATTTCTTTCACCATGACAACGAATCTCCGATTGACTCAGTAAAATCTCAGTTGGTACATTCGTTTCTTCCTCTATGTGCAACACCTCATTGGAAACACAACCATTACCGTCATTCTGCACTTTGAGAAAATAAAAACCCGGAGCAAGTGCAACCATCATTTTCTGGTTTGCAGACGAACCAATTTTCCCATCCAGGGTAGACCAGAAATATAAAGCGCCCGTAGTCAAATCGACATTGGGAAGGATGTCGAGACTATCGGTATTACAATGCCATTTCATGGGAGATGTAAACCGGATCGACGGATATTCAATCAGATTTTCTATCTGAATTGAGTCTTGCGTCCAGCAAGAATTTATTTTGGCCATGACCTCAACCTTGTAAGTCCCTTCCATGTCTATCGGAAGAAAATCTTTGCCATAACTACTGTAAAACACTTCTTTCGGCTGACTTCTGGACCAACGGATTGAATCCAGCAACATAGATGAAGACAACACCAAGGTATCTTTCGGATTAAAACAGGTCAGATTATCCCCTTGTAAGCCAACCATTGGTTTTTGAAAGTTGGTGGGAACAACTATGACAGAATCACGCTTGCAGCCATTTACTCCTGTCACCTCAAGCAGGATTGGCTTCCCGTTGGAAACTAGTGCAGAGTCAATAGTCAATTTTGTTTTTGTATCTGTTCTACCATCAGGTAGTAGCCAGCGTATGCCTGATAATGCATCCGTTGAATTAAACGTTATGACAGGTTTAGGAAAAGTACTTTTTCTGCCATTGCAACCCACCGTGGGAATATCCAGCTGAAAACCGGGCGATGTTTTGTTTTCTGTGATATTTATAGACAACAGTGATCTGCAAGGAGATTGACTACCTTGAATTGAAAGCTCCAGAAAATAGAGTCCACCTTTTTGGACCTGTAGTGAGGCTCCTGCCCCCAGCACTGCCCCATTGCTGTCTGTCCATAAATAACTCACGGCATGACTTGCTGTTCCTACGGCTTGTATCACAATAGAAGGATTGCTGCATGTCAATTCAGTGACAGGTGCTGAAAGTGTGTATTGGATTGTCGCTATTGAAATCTTAAACCGGTGCAGCAGAGAACAGTCTGCGTCATCCTGCACCTCGTAATTACCTGGTATTGAATATTCCTTACCTAAGAAAGTAAACGAATCTCCTGCACAAAGCCATTTCTCACCCAGATCATTCAACCTGCTGGTACCAAAGATAAATTCCTTACGCACCACTTCACAATCGTTGGTACTACAGTAGTAAATCCCGTCGATTGTCACAGGAATACCGCAAAAGTCAACAGTTTTTCCTGGACAAACAAATTCTTTTCCCGTATCAAGTGTATCCGGGCCTGCGACCGTGACAGTCCACGTTAAGATCTTGCCTGTGGCAGCATTGGCACAACTCCCACCAAAAAATGGATGAAAATATGCATCAGCTGACAGCGTATAAGTACCTGGTTTGGAAAACTGCAATTGCACCGAACGACCTACGGAATCCATACCCACAAATTGTCGCCCTGCTACAGGGTTTACCTGCCATACATAACAAATGCTATCGGATGGGTCGATGTTTTGTGGCAGCCGACAAGCATTGCTATAAATCACGGTATCGGCTGGAGGTGTCAGATTATACTGTATCGGAGTGAACATTCCAGCCTGAATGCCTGAATACAAGCCATTTTCGGTGGTGCAATTTGATGGACTGATCTCCAGGCAAACTTTTTTACTGCAGACAGTAAAAGAAAACCATATGATATTATCTGCAGTACCATTACCATTGCATAACCCAAGCCATTGTTGTGATGCTGACAGCTTTTCAGGAAGTTTGCCCTTAAAACCATCTAATTCGCTTCCACAAATATAGATAGCGCTTGTGCACAATTCTCCTTCAGGGCCATTCGAAAAGTTACACTGACTATGTCCGTACCCAGTAATTAACACACACATTACTGCCATTGAAAACCGAAGCCAATATTTCCCTTTCAACCTCATTCCTTTGTATAAAACTGGGTAGTAAAAATACTATTTATGAATGTTTTACAAATAAAGTATTTAAATAATATCTCTTTGTACAATTTCAGAGGACAAAGATAGCAGAATCATAAAAAATAAACATACTAATCTGATGAAATATTCTAATGAACATGCTGAAGTTTTCCTTGTTTAAAGTAGATGGCACAAACATACACACTCATCATTGGTGCTTCCGATAATGAAGAACGAATGTCTTTCCAGGCAGTTATGTCATTACAACGTCATAACTACGCTGTGAGGGCTCTAGGAATCAGAACAGGTCGCATCGGACAAATAGAAATCGAAACCACTCCAAAGGTTTACGACGACGTCGATACCATTTCACTTTACATCAACCCTGCATTGCAGCGCCAGTATTATGATTTAATTCTCGCCACTCATCCAAGAAGAATTATTTTCAACCCAGGAACCGAAAATACAGAATTGCAAACTCTCGCCAAAGAACACGGCATAGAAACGACAGAAGCCTGCACTTTAGTATTACTTTCTCTCGGAACTTACCGGTAATTTCAGTAATTCATTTGGTAAGTAGGGAATAGTTGAACAAGTTCGAATTATTTATTTTTTTGTCTTGAAAATTTCGTTCAATTCCTTTTCAGATTTAAAGCTGAGATCCAGGAATGTAGCTGTGACAAACTTCTTTATATCCTGATAATCCCTGCCGCGCTTGTCAGTATATACATCCAGAAGCTTTTGGATGTACTTCATACTGAGATCTTTGATATTCTGATTGAATTTCTGATTGTAGAACGTATGGATATATGAAACGTAAACTTTATTGATTTCAAAATATTCCTGATAACTGTCCGTATCCAGATTATTTAAGAAAGAGGCACAATATCCAAAGATCCCATCGCGCAAACACTCATTTTCAAGACTAAGCCCTTTGTGCTGTTCGTAATAATCCTTGACGGCTGAAATGGTTTCTTCGTGCACATACCCCTTAGTATGGACGACATCCATCAAATTGTAGTAATCAGAAATGCCATCAGATATTTTCCGGTTTATAATTTTTGACATTCTCTTATCAGCATCCGGAGTAATTTCTACCCCGCTTCTGTACAAGTGTAGGAGGTGTCTGAAATACTCTGAAGAAAAGTCTTCCTCTGATTTCCTCAGCTTATCAAAAATTTGGGTAATGGTTTTTACCGCTTCAGCGCTCACATCATAAAACATACCCACAATCATCATGATCTCCAAAAAATCATTCTCATTGTGCAGGCTTTCATTCATGATCAGCTTCTCAATGTGTGGCACTACGGAGCCATTATTAAATTTCCAGTGAGCCCGATACTCTAAAAATCGAATCAGTGAAGAACCCAAAATATTGAGATCTGTGGGATTTGCAGGAAATTCTGCTGTCATGAAATTTTGGTTCTGGAACTGTTTGCTATAACCCTGGTAGCCAGCAACCCTGTATTGCAAATCGCGATATTTCTCCTGTTTTTGAGCCAGCAGAAAAGTCTTTACCCGTTTATTGCTGATCTGATCCAGAAAATTGGTCAGCCAGATATCACTGCTCAATGAAAAACCAATCTGTACAGTCTGGCCGATGCGCAGTTTGATCAGGTCAAAATTTGCTGATTCGCAGATTGCGTGCAAAATTGCCTTGAAATGGTCTTGTGGTCTTCTGTACTTGTAATTTTCATCAATCTCGCCACGCAAAACTGAATACCCTAAAATTCTGGGTAAAAATAAGCCCTCAAAGCCCTGATCCAGCAAAGCAGCCTCCAGAGAAACCAGTTGCAAAGGATCTTTTTCAGCCACAACCTGATACAGTTCCAAAATGTGAGGCTCAAAGGCTTCTATCATCTGCTTATAGAAATCTTCTGTTTCATTATCCAGGTATTGTTCGAGTAATTCCGAATTCTGAATTGCCTGCATCAACTGTTCAAGATGTTGCTGATATGCCGCTCCTAATGCTTCCATATTGTTTTTTTTCTTTTAAATGGGTTGAAATCTTGTTTTCGCAATTAAAAACAAGACCCGGTAAAATTGCTCTTTTACCAGGTCTTGCCCCGGCTTACCGGGAATCAATTTGAATAAAATTCAGTCTTATTATTCTGCCGGAGTCTCTTCTGCCGGTGTTTCATTTACACTCTCTTCACCTGATCCGGTGTTTTCCACTGCCTCTTCAACAGCTGGTTCTTCAGCAACTGCTGCTTCTTCTACTGCGGTTTCTTCTACCACTGTTTCTTCTACTGCTTCAGCAACTGCAGGTTCTACAGGAGTGTTGTCTTCCACGCTTTCCTCTACTTGCTCAACGGATTGAACTTCCGTGCTTTCTTCGACGGCACTTCCGGAATCTTCGCGGAAAACTTCTGCTGCCGAAGCATCTGCTACAACTTTCCTTGGCTTAGCTTCTCCTGAAATCATTTTTCTAAATTCCTCCATTTCAGCCATTGTTTCAGCCCTGCGTGAAGCAATTTTTACTTCTTTCTCGTCAACCCACTTCTGCCACAAAACTTCAGCCTGTTCTAATGAGAAGGCTCCCTTCTGTACTCCGCGCATCAGGTGTTTTCTGTAATATACACCCTTAAAACGTAGTATAGCTTTTACTGTATCCGTAGGCTGTGCCCCTTTTGTCAACCAGTCGTAAGCTGCCAGTCTATCGATTTCAATCGTCGCGGGCTTCGTCATTGGGTTGTATGTCCCTAACTTCTGAATAAACCGACCATCTCTCGGAGAGCGTGAATCAGCGACAACTATATGATAAAACGGAGCTTTTTTACGTCCTTTTCTGGACAAACGCATTTTTACTGCCATGTTAAAATTTTTATATATGTTTGATAATCAAACCAAAATACACTGCTGAACAGTCATTTGGTCTTTAACGGGCGCAAAGATATGAAAATGAATCGATATTGGGGTATAAAATATCAGAAATAAAATTTTGCACTGGCAGTTGGAAGTATAGGCAACTGGTCAACACGTTCATAATTCAGTCTGTCAAAATAGAAAATATTGGGTCGATCATACACATTGGTGACGCTAAGATTGATCTCAACACCTGCATGTTTTGAGAATTGAATTTTCTTCTGCAACGAAAAG
Source organism: Saprospiraceae bacterium (assembly GCA_021298335.1). Classification (GTDB taxonomy): domain Bacteria; phylum Bacteroidota; class Bacteroidia; order Chitinophagales; family Saprospiraceae; genus OLB9. The sequence goes on from JAJTEZ010000035.1 coordinate 18,809, forward strand.
TCCAGTCGATGATAATAGGGCAATCGACCGCCATTTCGTGTCTCGGAATACAAGATACCCACGTTAGCTGGATTTTCAGTAGTATATGGTGTACCAACTCCTCCCAGGAAATCGAGGTAGTTGTAAAATCCTTTTGTTTTTGTAAACGGAAATCCTGAGCCGAGGTTCCATCGAATACTGGCCTGCCACGTGGAATTTTTGTCAAGATCATAGGTTAGCAAGGTATTGACATTATGTCTTCTGTCGAAGATGGTGGGATAAACCTGCTCACCGTCATTCCTTTTTACGTATCCGTGACTGTACGTCGTCCAAATGTATAGCCTCGGAGCCTCATACTTCAATGAAAGATCTATGCCATATGCCTGTCCGGTTTCTACGGTATAGTCCGCCTGAGATTTTTCAGTTTTATTTCTGTTGACCACAATCAACTGTGGAAAATCTTTGTAATAACCTTCAATGTTCATTTGCAGTTGATCAGTCAGGTCGATTTCCACGCCTGCCACTGCGTGATTGGACAGCTGCAGTTTGTTGGATACAGCCTTGCCATCCAGACCTGTCACGATGGATTCGGGACCTGTCAGGAAGCCATTGAATAAGTTGACCACATCCCGCTCATTGGAAGTGCTTAAGATATTTTGTGTGTATCGGCCTGCTGCTCCTTTAAACCGGACTTCATCAGTAATGTTATATTTCACTCCGATGCGCGGTTCGAATGTCACAGCTCCAAGCGAAGAATAATATTGTGTACGAACAGATGGCTCTAAAATCAGTCGACCTAGAATTTGTCTGTATTTTACATAAAAGCCTAATTCCGTTGTATTTTGCTCCTGAGCCAGCCTCAAACCAAAGGGATTGACAAATTCAAAATCTGTGCGAATGCTACGCATTTCCAGTCCATACCGAATTTCATTCTGGTTGCCAAAAAAAGTAAAATTTAAGTTGGCCGACAGTTCATCGATGGCTGAAGTGCGTGGCTCACTGTCTTTTTCCACAATACCGACAGCATAGTTGGAAAACCCGACCAAGCCATCCACAATGATGCTGCTACCAGCCGGAATCAGGTTGAAATTTACTCCCCCTCCCCTGTTTTTCCAATCAATTGTAGCGAGCAAAGGGTTTTTATATGCATCTTCAAAATTAAAACCAAAGACATTCACTTTACTTCCATTCGGCATATTGACAGAAAGTTTGCCGTAAAGGTCCTGAAAGGTAAATGGTAATCCAACTGAATCAACGGGAGCAGCATAGCTATACAAGCTTTTTGATGTTTGCTCAATCAATGATTTTTTTGCTGTAAAAACATAAGAAACAGATGTCTGTCCTTCCTTGAATTTACGTAAAGGCCCTTCCGCCAGTGCTTTCACCATAAAGGGGCCATTACTCACAAATCCACTTGGTCGGCCTTTGTTTCCATCCCTGGTTTTTATATCCACAATTGCCGAAATCCGACCTCCATATTCCGCACCAAATCCTCCTGTAAGTACATCCACATTTTTGATCAGCTCCGTTTCGAAGACAGAATAAAAGCCTATGGAATGAAATGGATTGAAGATATTAAGACCATCTAGTAAAATTTTATTCTGCACAGGTGCTCCTCCCCTGATGTAGATCTGCCCCCCCTGGTCACCAGTAGAGATCACTCCCGGCAAAACCTGTAAATATTGAACAATATCTGCCTCACCACCTACAGAAGGTAAGGACTTAATTTGGCGGGGTGACACCGATATCTGGGAAATGTTGACCGTGGTACGCTGTTGTTCCCTTGCGGCAGATATAGATACTTCGCCCAGGTTAATGCCGCTTTCTGACATGGTCAGCGACTGGTACACAATGGCCCCTGCCCGAACTTTCACTGCGGCTGTGATGCTGTCATAACCAACGTAAGTGGCCATTAGTTTGTATTCTCCGGCCGGTACATTGGAAATCACAAAAAAACCTTCCAGGTCAGTAGTGGCACCCAGGTTTGTGCCGTCAAGCTGCAGATTGCAGTAAATAATCGGTGAGCCTGAAGACTTATCATATACATTCCCCCGGATAGTACCATTCTGCCCGTTTAACTGAGATACCAACACACACAAAACCCATAAGAGATGAAAAAATCTAGTTCGCATAAAAATTCAATAAGAAGGCGCAAGATAAGGCTTTTTGAAACAATACGTCAGCTTAAAAAAGACAAAATCAAAATCATAAAACCTCGATTTTTACATAAAAATTGAGGTAGTCAACCATTGGTTCTGAAAATCAAACCAATAGATCAAAAAGAAATAAAAATTAAAAAAAATTATAATATAAAATTTGTTGTTTAAATAATCAATTCTCATATTTGCATCTCGTATGACTATTGTTTAAATATGTATATAACTGTTTATAGCAATACTACAAATTTTGTTTTTTAATATTCTCAGTTTTTCTAAAATATCAAAACAATCTTTTGAAGTTTTAGGAAGTGTACAGATAAAGAGTTTCCCATGGGTATTTTTGATAAGCGTGTCAACTACAAACCATTCGAATATCCTGAAGTTCTGAAATTTACTTCAGCCATGAATAATTCGTTTTGGGTTCATTCAGAAGTCGATTTTACAGCAGATGTGCAGGACTTTCATTCTTATTTGCACGATGTAGACAGGCAGGTAGTTAAAAAAGCGCTGTTGGCCATTGCGCAAATTGAGGTAGCCGTGAAGACATTCTGGGGCAACCTATATCTTCACTTGCCAAAACCCGAGTTTAATGGCTTAGGGAGCACCTTTGCAGAGTGTGAGTTCAGGCATTCAGAAGCATATTCCCGTCTTCTTGAGGTGCTGGGCTATAATGATGAATTCGAAAACCTGATGACCATCCCGGTGATCAGAAAGCGAGTGGAATATCTCTCAAGTGTCTTATCCAAGTCAAAATCTGACAATAGAAAGGAATACCTGCATTCCCTGATTCTATTTACAATCCTCATCGAAAATGTGTCGCTATTCAGTCAGTTTGCGATCATATTGTCATTTACGCGTTTCAGGGGAGTGATGAAAAATGTCAGTAACATCATAGCATGGACATCTGTGGATGAACAGCTTCATGCAAATGCAGGGATATATATTGTGAATAAAATCAGGGAAGAATACCCCGAATTGTTTGATGAAGAAAATATTAGCTACATTAATCAGATTGTAAAGGAATCTCTTGACATCGAAGCGGAAATTCTGGACTGGATTTTTGAAGAAGGAGAAATTCAGAACCTGAATCGCCACGATTTGCTGAATTTTATGAAATATCGCGTAGATGAAAGCATGGAACGAATCAAGCTGGATAAAATTTTTCATATTACCGATGCGCAATATCAGCCGATGATCTGGTTTGAAGAAGAAGTTTTTGCCAATAGTCTGGATGACTTTTTTGCCAAAAGACCAGTGGAATACACCAAACACGACAAGAGTATCACAGCAGACGACCTGTTTTAAAAATCAGCAACTATGTACCACATGGAAGAAAGACTCTGGTGGGTCAACGAAGAAAGTGAGCAAATCCTCAACAGAGGATATCTTTTGAAGGGCGAAACTATAGAGGGAGCCATTGATCGTATCACCACCGCAGCTTCACAACGGTTATACAAGCCGGAGCTGAAGCCCGCCTTTACAGAGATGATTGAGCGAGGTTGGATGAGTTTGAGTTCGCCCATCTGGGCCAACATGGGTACAGAAAGAGGCTTACCCATCTCCTGTTTCAATGTGTATGTCCCGGACTCGGTAGAAAGCATCACACACAAGCTGGGAGAAGTGATCATGCAAACGAAAATTGGTGGCGGTACATCAGGATATTTTGGTGCCTTAAGGGAAAGAGGATGTGCTGTCTCTGATAACGGAAAAAGCTCCGGTGCAGTCAGCTTTATGCGCCTGTTCGATACTGCCATGGATACAATCTCTCAGGGTGGGGTTCGCAGAGGGGCTTTTGCGGCCTATCTCGACATTGACCATCCGGATATTGAAGAATTTCTGACGATAAAAAGTATAGGAAGTCCGATTCAGAATTTATTTTACGCAGTCTGTGTGCCTGATTACTGGATGCAGGAAATGATCGATGGAGACAGACGCAAACGAGAAATTTGGGCCAAAGTCCTGGAAAGCCGTCAACAAAAAGGTTTGCCATATATCTTTTTTACAGATAACGTAAACAAAGACAAACCACAGGTATACAAGGACAAGAACATGCCCATTTATGGCAGCAATCTCTGTTCGGAAATTGCGCTTCCTTCCAGTGAAGACGAATCTTTCATCTGTTGTTTGTCCTCCATGAATCTGGAATTGTACGATGAATGGAAGGATACTGAGGCAGTCAAAATGGCCATATTTTTTCTTGACGCTGTGCTACAGGAATTTATCGTCAAAACAGAAGACAACCACTACCTTGCTTCAGCCAACCGCTTTGCCAAACGACATCGTGCCCTGGGATTGGGTGTGCTGGGGTGGCACTCATACCTGCAAAGAAATATGATACCATTCGAAGGGCTTCAGTCAAAAATGCTGACTACTACAATCTTTAAAGATATCAACGCAAAAGCAGAAAAGGCAAGTAAGGAGTTGGCTATGATCTACGGAGAACCGGAAGTATTGAAAGGATATGGAAAACGCAATACCACCTTGATGGCAATAGCTCCCACAACTTCTTCTTCTGCCATTTTAGGACAGACATCGCCAGGCATTGAGCCGTTTGCCAGTAACTACTATAAAGCAGGTTTGTCGAAAGGCAATTTTATGCGGAAAAATAAATACCTGAGGCAACTGCTTGCAGAAAAAGGCTTAGACAATGAAGATACCTGGAGAAGCATCATGCTGAACCATGGAAGCATCATGCATCTCGACGGACTTGACGAGGAAGAAAAAGCAGTATTTAAAACGTTTAAGGAAATCAGCCAACTGGAAATTATCCAGCAAGCCGCCATTCGCCAGAAATATATTGACCAGGCACAAAGCCTCAACCTGAATATACCGGCCGCCGTGCCAGTCAAAGAAGTCAATAGACTGATGATCGAAGCCTGGAAACTCGGCGTCAAAACATTGTATTACCAGCGCAGTCAGAGCGTATCGAAAGAATTAGTCAACAATCTGGTGACCTGTTCAAGCTGTGAGTCATAAGACGTACTGCACAGAATAATGAGCTCTCTGCTCATTCCACGCGCTCTGATGATCAGTCTTTTTGACCGTATTGCGTTCTATAGATTGATGGTTCGGATTTTTCCGAGATTCTGGTTACTTTTGTGCCATAATGAATCCTGACATAGCCTGCCTCGGTGTCTAGGGTGCTAGTCAATCAAATGTTCAAAATTTACACTCAAAACATGCATTACCATCCGGAAGCAATAGAACCCAAGTGGCGACAAAAATGGGTAGAAAGCCAGCTTTATCGTGTAGATAACAGTTCCGACAAACCAAAATTTTACGTATTGGATATGTTCCCTTACCCATCTGGGGCAGGGCTCCACGTAGGCCATCCGCTAGGATATATTGCCTCTGATATTTTTGCTCGTTATAAGCGACTCAAAGGATTCAACGTCCTACATCCTATGGGCTACGACGCCTTCGGTTTGCCAGCAGAACAATATGCCATTCAAACAGGAGTACATCCGGCACATTCTACAGATGAAAATATCAAGAGATACCGGCAGCAACTAGATCAGATTGGCTTTTCGTTTGACTGGTCACGGGAAGTAAAGACCTCTGACCCGGAATATTACAAGTGGACCCAATGGATATTTTTGCTTTTGTATACCCATTATTATGATGAAAAAGAGCATAAAGCACTACCTATCAGCCGACTGGAACAATATTTTGTGGCGAATGGAAATCAAGATATCCAGGCCGCGACAACGCAATCTGAAGCATTCAAGGCCAGTGAATGGGCTGCGATGAACCGCGCAGAACAGGAAGACATCCTGATGAACTACCGGCTTGCTTATCGAAAAACCGGTTATGTCAATTGGTGCGAAGCACTAGGGACGGTCCTCGCAAACGATGAAGTCAAGGATGGCCTATCGGAAAGAGGTGGACATCCGGTCGAAAAAAAAGCCATGATGCAGTGGTCATTGCGCATCACTGCCTATGCTGAGCGTCTACTTGACGACCTGGCGACATTGGAATGGACGGACGCATTGAAGGCCATGCAGAAAAACTGGATTGGCCGTTCGGAAGGGGCACAAATCTTTTTTGACCTCGAAAACCGTTCTGAAAAAATTGAGATTTTCACCACTCGTCCCGACACTATTTTTGGAGCGACGTTTATGGTACTTGCGCCGGAGCACGCACTGGTCAAATCCATCACACATCCGGACTTCCAGGCCACCGTTCAGCAGTACCTGGATTATGTATCGTCACGGTCTGACATAGACAGAATGTCAGAAAACAAGGAAGTTACAGGTGCATTTACCGGGGGGTATGCAATCCACCCATTTACAGGCAAGCGCATCCCTGTGTGGATTGGAGAATATGTGCTGGGAGATTATGGAACCGGTGCGATCATGGCTGTACCAAGCGATGATGAGAGAGACAGGTTATTTGCCCAGAGGTTTGGGCTGGACATCATTGATGTTGTGGATAAATCTGCGTATCCGGGGGCTTCCGTGCATGAAAAAGTGGGGAGTCTGCAATATTCGGACTTCCTCAATGGCATGGAAGTAAAAGAGGCTATCCGGTACATGCTTGGGAAAATTGAAGAACAACGCATTGGCAAGAGAAAAATCAATTATAAGTTGCGAGATGCCAATTTTTCACGGCAACGTTACTGGGGAGAGCCATTTCCGATCAGGTATGACCAACAGGGTGTTCCGCACCCTATAGAATCAAGAGACTTGCCTCTCACCTTACCGGATCTGGAGAATTTTCAGCCTGCATCGGGAGGAAAATCGCCGCTTGCCCGCGCGGAGAATTGGGTGCATCAGTATGATGGCTTTGCGTTGGAGACAGATACGATGCCTGGCTTTGCAGGTTCTTCATGGTATTTTCTGCGGTATATGGATGCAAACAATCCTGATACCTTTGTTTCAAAAGAGGCTGTTGACTACTGGCAGGATGTGGACTTGTATGTAGGAGGTACCGAACATGCCGTGGGCCACCTCATGTATGCCCGCTTCTGGCATAAATTTCTGTATGATCTTGGGCTTGTGCCAGGCATTGAACCTTTTAAAAAGCTGATCAATCAGGGCATGATTACTGCCTATGGATATTACGCTGAAAATCTCAGGTTCCACAAGGACGGTCATGAAGTCGTATTGATTGGTAATGCCAGTGATGTACAAAAGGCATCTGTTAGTTCTACGGAAGCTACATTTTCAGGTACAGGAAGTCCCATACGATTGGCGTATGTGGTTGACTGGCTTGACGGTCAAAATCGGCTTACAAAAGAAAAATTCCTGGAGTATTATACCTCCAAAGGGAAGGATTACAATGTTTTGGGCGATGTAAATAAGTATTGCTGGGTGCGGGATGAACAAGGTGAAGAATACATCACAGTCCATGTGGTGCAGGAGAAAATGTCCAAATCCAAATTTAACGTCCAGAATCCTGACGATATCGTGGACAGATACGGTGCAGATTGTTTCCGCATGTACGAAATGTTTTTGGGCCCCATTGAGCAATCTAAGCCCTGGGATACAAAAGGCATTGATGGTGTCAACCGCTTCTTGCGCAAATTCTGGAGCTTGTTTTACCTGGGCAACGATTGGTCAGTAGAATCTTCTACCCCCTCACCGGAGGAATTGAAAGTGCTCCATACCACCATACGAAAGGTCACTGAGGATATTGAGCGCTTTTCATTCAATACGTGCGTCAGCGCATTTATGATGTGTGTCAATGAATTAAAGCGGTTGGAGTGCAGTAAGAGAGAAATTCTTGAGCCGTTGGTCATTCTCCTGGCGCCATTTGCCCCGTTTGTCACGGAAGAATTATGGGAGCTATTAGGACATACAGAGTCTGTACACACTGCCACCTACCCGAAATTTGATCCCACATGCCTTGAGTCAGACCAGGTAGAATTGCCGGTATGCATCAATGGCAAGAAACGGGATGTCATGCTCGTCCCTGCTAAAGCATCTCAAGAGGAAATTGAAGGTCTGGTCAAGGCATCAGAAATAGTAAAAAGAAACCTGGAAGGCAAGGTTTTGCTCAAGCTGATTTACGTGCCGGGGAGGATGGTCAATCTGGTTGTGAAGGAGTAGTGACTTAGGTCCTAGGACCTTTGACCTGGGGTAGAATGTATTGAAACCGATGGCAGTTGTCATATCCGTCTCTAAAAATCCTAAAAATCCTCCTTTGCTGATTCAAAAAATTGACCTAGGACTTAGGACCTTTGACCTGGGTAACAAATTCTTCAAAAACAATGTCAACGGTCATCTCCGGCAATAAGAATGCTAATAATCCTCACATCCTGAAAATCCTGATTCAGACGATTGTCCTGGGACCAATGACCTGGGGTACTTACTATTGAAACCGACGGAAGAAGATATCATTGACTTTGGTTTCCACTATGCCCATCATTACCATCTCATGCATTACAGTTCAGACAATGGCCAGTAGGCCCGCAATTGCAATGTAGTAGCCCGTAATTGCAATTGCAATGTAGGCCCGCAATTGCAATTGCGGGCTACGCGTTTCTGTTGATGCAGTTCAGGTCCTCAAATGCTTGCCTCATACGCTCTACAAACGAAACCTCGCCGCTTCGAAGCCACACCCGAGGATCGTAATATTTCTTGTTGGGGCTGTCAGGACCTTCAGGATTGCCTATTTGTCCCTGCAGGTATTCTTTCTTGGATTCATAATAGTTTTTGACACCCTCCCAGAAAGCCCACTGCATATCCGTATCGATATTCATCTTGACTGCACCGTAAGTAATGGCTTCGCGGATCTCCTCCCTGCTACTTCCTGAACCTCCGTGGAAGACAAAATTGACCGGATTCGAGCCTGTCTGAAACTTTTGCTGGATGTAGTCCTGAGAATTCTTAAGGATGATAGGCTTCAAGGTGACATTTCCTGGTTTATACACACCATGTACATTGCCAAACGCTGCAGCAACAGTAAATCGATGGCTTATTTTTCGCAATTGTTCATACGCATACGCGACCTCCTCCGGCTGTGTATACAGGCGACTGCTGTCCACATCAGAATTATCAACGCCATCTTCTTCACCTCCCGTAACGCCCAGTTCTATTTCAAGCGTCATCCCCATCGCTGACATTCTTTGTAGGTATGTGGAACAGATGTCTATATTTTCATGCAACGGTTCCTCTGACAGGTCCAGCATATGTGATGAATATAAAGGAGTTCCGTTCTTCTCAAAATATCTTTCACTTGCATCCAGCAGGCCATCGATCCATGGCAACAGTTTTTTTGCGCAGTGATCAGTATGTAAAATCGGCTGTATTGAATGATGATAGGCGAATTGACCGCTTTTGCGGTTTCCAGTGCCGCATTTACACTATTGGTACCGATGACATTCACTGCGGGCAGTGCAAAATCGTGTTCATTGGCGTAGTTGAGTAATTCTGTGACTTCTTCACCATGAAGGACGCCCGATCTGAATTTGCTGGTTGACATATTGTTTGATTGCAAATGTGATTAAATGATTCCCTTTTCAGACAGATACCTTTCTGCATCTAAAGCGGCCATGCATCCTGACCCTGCAGCTGTAACAGCCTGCCTGTATATGTGATCCTGTGCATCTCCACAGGCAAAAACACCATCACGGTTAGTATATGACCGACCTGGCACTGTTTTTAAATATTTGTTATCATGCATCTCAATCCATCCTTCAAACAATTCTGTGTTCGGCTTGTGGCCGATAGCAACAAAAAATCCAGTAACAGGAAGGATGGTTTCTTCTCCGGTAACCACATTTTTTACTCGGGCTCCTTCCACATTATCTGTGCCCAAAATCTCTTCAGTAACAGTATTCCAATGTACTTCGAGGTTTTCTGTTTTGAGTACCCGCTCCTGCATAATTTTTGACGCACGCATTTCATCTCTTCTGACTAACAAATGTACTTTTTTACATAGCTTAGCGAGATAGGTAGCCTCTTCAGCAGCTGTATCGCCTGCTCCCACCACTGCCACTTCCTGACCGCGAAAGAAAAAACCATCACACACTGCACATGCAGAAACACCGTGATTCATTAGACGCTGCTCTGATTCCAGACCAAGCCAACGTGCACTCGCACCAGTAGCTAGAATGACAGCATCTGCATGGATTTCGTGACCAGTCTCTGACCAGATCTTGTGAACCGGGCCTGAGAAGTCCACCTTCTCAATCATTTCATACCTGATGTCGGTGCCGAAACGCACAGCCTGATTTTTAAAATCTTCCATCATTTGCGGACCAAGTACGCCATTGGGGTAGCCCGGATAATTTTCTACATCATTGGTAATGGTGAGTTGTCCGCCAGGCTCCTTGCCTGTGTATAAAACGGGAGCCAAATTTGCCCTAGATGCATAAATAGCTGCGGTATATCCTGCAGGACCCGAACCTATAATCAGGCAGTTAATTTTTTCTATACTGGGTGCACTCATGCTTACATGTTTTTTGAAAGTGCAAATGTACAATTTTTCACTGAGTCATAAAACACTCATCAGTTATCGTGTAGATGCCAAAACATTCCTGCTGTTATGGCCATCGATGGTCCAATTCTAAACAAAACACAGTTTTGTCTTGTTATAGTTTTTGAACAATCAGATAACATTAATCTAATAAAACATTGATATTCAGTTAATTAATTCAATATTGTATGTTGCAATTTTTTCTGGTTCTGCTTTTCACCACTTGCATAGCGCTAGTTGCCCCACCCTATTTGAAGGATATTAAAACTGCTCAGAATCTGGGGGAGAAATTGTTTTTCGACCCCATCCTATCCAAAGATTCCACGTTGAGTTGCGCCTCTTGCCATAAGCCTGAATTTGCCTTTGCAGACCATGTGGCTATCAGCCCGGGAGTGGCAGGAAAAATGGGAAGACGGAATGCCCCTTCTGTGATGAATTTGGCCTCAAGGAGCGAGTTCTTTTATGATGGTCGGGCCAACTCTCTCCGCCACCAGATTCATTTTCCTGTGGAGGATCCGATGGAGATGGATTTGTCGTTTTCAAATGCCGTTTCTCGCATCCAGAGACACCCCATGTATCCAGAATTATTTAAAAAAGTGTACGGTCGCCAACCGGATGAAGCGTTAGTCCGCGATGCTATAGCTTCATTTGAAGAATCTCTGGAAACAGCCGATACAGAGTTTGATGCCTGGATGCAAGACAGACCTAACACGATGTCAGAAGCAGCCATTCGGGGCAGGACGCTGTTTATGAGTGATCGTGCGAAATGCTTCGACTGCCATTTCAGCCCGGATTTTACCGGGGATGAATTTAAAAATATAGGGCTGTACGATGAAAAACGACACATTGACAAAGGACGATACGAAGTAACCGGCAATGTGGCCGATCTGGGAAAATTTAAAGTTCCGGGATTGCGAAATGTTGCAGTTACAGCCCCCTATATGCACGATGGTTCATTTCAAACTCTGGAAGAAGTCATTGATTATTACAGCACCCCAGACAAATTCGTGGCGCATCCAATCAACATGGATACCTTACTTCGAAAACCGTTAAATCTCACAGATCAGGAAAAAACAGATCTTCTGGCATTCCTACAAAGCCTCACCGACAGACAATTTCTACGAATAAAACAACCGTAATGTTGGAAAAAGCTAGATCTTCGCATGAATAGAAGGTTTGGCATACTTGGAGACCAATCTCCGTTTGTCCTGGATTCACAAAATCATTTATATACTCTACAACATTATGGCCGCTGATAAGAAAAAAGAACAGAATTTATCCTGGGACGACTTCCGTTTGTTGGGTGATCCGGAAAATGCGCCGGAAGAGGCCGATCAGGAACTTCCGGATTTTCAGCCAGGGAAGCAACACCTACGCATTCATCTGGATAAAAAGCAGCGCGGGGGCAAAGAAGTGACTCTGATCACCGGGTTTTCTGGTCCGGAAGAAATCCTGGCAGAGCTTGGCAAAACACTGAAAACAAAGTGTGGGGTAGGTGGAGGAGTAAAAGATGGCGAAATATTATTGCAAGGCAATCACCGGGATAAAGTGCTGAAACTATTGACTGAGATGGGCTACAAACAAACGAAGAAAGCCGGAGGTTAAGGCCAAAAGTGTAATTTTAATACTATGAATTGTTGAAAAAATTCCATGCTCTCATGAGCAGGTTAACGAGTAAGCTAAGAAGCAGCATGGTCGTCAACGGAACATAAAACCTGAAATTCTCCTTCTCGATTCGAATATCCCCCGGTAGATGCCCCAGTTTCCTGATGGCCGTCATTAACCAGCCACCAGGAGCAAAATACCATAGTGCACCTCCTGCAAACAGAATAGCACCTGCTATCATGAGCCACTTACCGCCTTCTATCATGACCACAAAGAGGCAGGATAGACACCCGATTGAATCAGGTGCTGGATTTTTTCCATGACAAAAGGTTTATCTTCCTGATATGTCACACCAAACCAATCAGATTCTGTATCAAGCACCTTAACTTTGAGAATGTCCTGCTTAATGAGTATATCAATCAAGGTGGGAATATAAAATTCGGATGTCAATACCTGTCCCTCACGGTCTAAAAAGTCGCGAAAAACGGATTCGCAATAAGAAAAGTAAGAAGGAAGGAAGCCCCACATATTCATAGATACTAGTGTGTCTTCCTCCAGGATATTGAAGGTAGAGTCCGTAGGATATAAAATTGCGCCGCTTTCGTCACGACGGATTTTTACACATTCCTGCACGTTAACCAGATGGCCGTCATCACTGACCCGACAAACGCCTCTGTTTACTGTCCCGTGCTCGGAAAGTGTATTTCTCAGATAATAGGCTACCACTGAGTAGTCTGTGGTATGTTCTTGCAAGCTATCTGTGAGAAATGAAGAAAGTTGCTGAAAGGAATCAACACCATAGTAATCATCAGCATTGATGACACCAAATGGTTCGTTGATCACGTCACGGGCTACCCAAATTGCGTGGGCTGTACCCCAGGGTTTTTCACGAAGCTGATCGTAAGAGCATCCCTCAGGAACCAGACTGATTTCCTGTGGCACAAAATGCAGCTCAATTTTATCACCCCATTTACTTTGAAAGTGGCGTTCAAAATCTTCTTTAAAATACTCTCTGATGATAAAGACGACTTTTCCAAAGCCGGCGCGGATTGCATCATACAAGGAATAGTCGATGATGGTTTCACCATTGGGACCAAAAGCGTCCATCTGCTTCAGTTTTCCATAGCGGCTGCCCATTCCTGCCGCAAGCACCAATAAAGTAGGTCGCATTTCTTATTTATTAGGATTTTTATGAATGATACTTTAATCTGTCTGAAACCAGCATGATACATTGCAAAGTCTGACGTACAGCATACATCTGAACTTTTACTGATTTGCAATCTGTAGGGTCATGATAAAAAGATCCCCGACTTCGTTGCAAAAATACGATTTTTCATCCTTACCAAATGGAGCAATTGAAAAAGAAGAAACCAGTTGGCTTGACAAATCCGATTCATTTTTTTTGTGATTTAGAGCTTTTGACAAATCCAATCGCTGTTAAAGATTGTTAACGATGATTAAATACTATATTTCATAATGCGTATATATTTGATTTTGTGATTATTGACAATACATTAACAAATTTATATAGTAAAAAAAAGTACAATAAAAACTACCAACCTATCCGTTCTTACAATACTTTTGTATTATTATTTCATAATTAAAATTTTAAAAGAATGAAAAAGCTTTTATTGTTTGCTTTACCACTGTTCGTTTTTTCTTGTAAGTCTTCAGTTGACAACTCTGCAGTTGGAACTGACTGGAATGCTGTTGACAGTACTGTAATGGCTCTCGAGGGTCAATTGGCTACTATGGCTGCTGACACTACTGCTGACTCTACTGCTCAGGCTGGCTATGCTGCTTTGGGTGCTTCTATTGCTGAGTTCAAGGCAATGTGGTCTGCATCTGCTGCTGCTAAAGATTCAGTTGTTGCTGGAACTTTGACTGACGAAGCAAGAGTTGCTGCTATCAAGCAATTGATTTCTGACGCTCAAGCTAAGGCTGCAGAATGGCAAGGTGCACTGGCTCCTGCTGCTGCTCCAGCTGAAGGCGGTGAGGCTGCACCTGCTGAAGGACAGCAGTAATCAATAGTGCTAAAAAATAAAAGGCCTTGCAGGATTTCCTGCAAGGCTTTTTTTATTTTTAAGAATCTCAAATCGGTTTCAGCAGTAAGTCGTAATTTTGACATATCAAACGGCCTAAATACCTGCTTTTTGTCAAAGATATTTTATACATATCCATTACCCGCCTCTTTTGTCAAGAAAGATCTCCAGATCCTTCGAACAAAATACCAGGTTAAAACTTTTCAGTTTTCTGGAATCCCAAAATGGATTTTACCACTGACTTTTCTTCATCAGTTGGTAATTATCCTCATCCACCTTCCTAAAACATCTCTATTTGTCACTCAGTTTGCTGGGTACGCCTCATTGCTTCCCTGCCTGATCGGACGTTGGACAAAGAAAAAAATCGTTATCGTCCTTGGGGGTACAGATTGCAACTGGCTTCCTTCCATCCACTATGGCAATTTTGATAAAAAATGGTTGCGGAAAGCCACAGTGTATTCGCTTCAACATGCAGACCTTTTGTTGCCGGTGTCTCAGGAACTTGTGTATTCCCACTACTCATACCACATACCGGATGGCCCATGCCAGGGTTACCGATGTTTCTTTAAGTACATTCTGACGCCATATAAAGTCATTCCAAATGGCATAGACCTGGAAAGTTTTCCTTATCAACCAGGCACAAAAATGCCGAATAGCCTGATTACAATTTGTAGTGGATTAGAAGATGCTAGACGAAGGGCCGTGAAAGGAGTCGATTTACTTCTGGAAGTGGCATCTATATCCGCAGAACTACACCTCATGGTTGCCGGAGGGAAGTTTCCCCAGGAGTTACCTGTATCCCACAATGTGCATAACCAGCCTTTTCTCCAGTCGGAGCAACTGCCTGTGCTGTTAGGAAAGTACCAGTTTTATGTTCAGGTATCGATGACCGA
This sequence comes from Saprospiraceae bacterium, assembly GCA_021298335.1. Taxonomy (GTDB): domain Bacteria; phylum Bacteroidota; class Bacteroidia; order Chitinophagales; family Saprospiraceae; genus OLB9. The sequence goes on from JAJTEZ010000035.1 coordinate 33,908, forward strand.
GGGATTTCCGAATGCGCTAATAGAAGCAATGGCCTGCGGCTGTGTGCCGATCGTGAGCCGGGTGGGTGCCATGCCGGAAATTGTTGGAGACACGGGTTACATCCTCGAAAAGAAAGACCCAAATCTCCTGCAGGAACTGATTCAAAAAGCAATTTCGGAATATTCGCCTCAAAAAGCAATGGCTGCCAGGCAGCGGGCTGCTGATTTCACCCTAGAACACCGAAAAAAAATAATGCTGGATATATTTACTTCACTGGATCATTGACAACCCGAAATGTAAATACACTCTCCTATATATATTCCGACCTTAATACAAGACTGTTACGTCACCTTTATACTTCCAGATTGTACCATCTTCCAGTAAAAATTCTGCGATAACCACAAAGACACCAGGTGCAACGGGTTTTCCATCAAACATGCCATCCCAACCATACTCAGCGAGACCAGACGGAACATTTTCTATCCGAAATACATTTTCTGCCCACCTGTCAAAGATGTCCATAGAAATAACTTTCTGAATACCTCGTACCTGTGGAACAAAAAATCGATTGTTTGACTGCCCCAAAGGTGCAAAGACATTTGGGATTGCATTTTCAATATCATTCCGAACCCTGATCAGAAACTTTCCGGATACTTGACAGGGCGTTCCCGGAGCTGTGCTCACTGTAAATAGGGTATTTAAAAACGGACGAACCCATAATTGGCTGCATCCTGTACAAATGACACCATTTTTGCCTTTCCAGATGAAATTTCCTGGTCCCTGGCCATTGCCTGGGGGAATCAGCAATACGCTATCACCAAAAAGGATTGTCATTTCCACTTCAAACGGTTCGCTGCCTGTTAAAAACTGGGCCTCGAGCAAAATGCTGTCCCGCACCTTACACCCCAGACTGTCACGAATTTCAATCACATACAAACCAGCTCCAAGTTGGTCCCAAAGCACTTTGTTTGGTGCAGCTTTCACCCCGTTAAAGACAATTTCGTAAGGCGGAGTTCCATTTAAATTGTCCAACAGGATACTTCCATCCGGAGAAGCACCACACAACGGATCTGATGTTTCAAAAATTGCGGTGGTTAGTCCTCCGGCTACTTCCCTTACGGCAAAGGTAGCGATAGTTCTACATCCATTGGATTGATTTTCAAGCAATAAGGAGTAAGTGGCCGCACCTTCCACCTGTACCAAAGCCTGATTGACGCTGCCAAGAATCTTACCTTCATTGGTGCTCCAGGTGTACAATAAGTTCGAAGTGGATAAACCAGGGGTTGCCTCCAGACTTACCTGCCGATTTCCACATTGAATTTGTCCCGTTTGTGTGACACTGACTGAAGGTTTGAGGGTATCTGCCTGAATAGAAAATTTCAATGAATCTGTACATTGATCGGAATCTGTGACAATCAAGGTGTAATTTCCAGAAATGTTGGACTGAATGGTTTTCCCGGTGCTAAAGAATCCTGAATTGCTTTTCCACAGATATGATTGTCCCGGATTTTCATCTGTAATACTTATAGTTGCAAAAGGTTGTGCACAGGTGATGGTGTCAAAACTTACGTTAAAAAACAAATCTCCTGAATCTGTGAGGACAAATGTAGAATCTGACTTACTTCGGCATCCAAGACTTGATTCCCCTACCAATGTATACAAACCGGGTTCGAATACTTTCAAAAGGGATTTCTCAATCACTGTGCCGTCTGGACCTGTCCAAAAATACTTTAGGTCCGGGTTCAGTGAATCAGGCTTCAAAAGTGCTCCAGAAAGATTGCACGGCAAGAAAAAAGTATCACGCACCGAGATGATTGGAATGTCTGTCTCTCCTTTTACTTCTACCGTGGCTATGGCTATGCAACTATCGCGGCTGATTGCTGTAAGTGAATATAATCCCGGTATACTCACAACGGGGCTTTCCAGGCTGCTTTGAAAGCCACTTGGGCCCTGCCACTCAAACTGAGCTAATGATTCTGTAGACTGGAGCCGAATGGATGTTTGCGGATTAGTACATGTCAGGGAGTCTGCCTCCAGTTGAATCACTGGTATCTGTCCTTTTCTCACAACCTCAAACTGTGTGCGGGCTACACAATAGTTAGATCCCGTAATTTTAAGATAATATGTACCTTCCTGCGCAACTGTCAATAGGCTGTCGGTCATGACATCATAGACACCCGGTCCATTCCAGATGTATTCCATGCCATCCTGATTGAGTACTACACCCAGAACGATGGCAGGTTTGGTACAGGATAACGTGTCAATAATTTTTTGTAAAATCTTTGGAGGCTCCTTGTTGCTAATCACTTCTACTGCCCCATTTGCGGTACAACCCTGTATATTTATTAGAAGAAAATGGTAAACGCCGGATATAGAAGTCAAAAAATCAAATCTCCCCGGAAGTATTGAACTGGGGTTTAGCGCGTCATCCCACAAAATATTAGATACGCTGCCTGTTGTGTCAACGGATACTTTTGAGAGCAAATTTTTGCAGTTGATATTGGTAGCTTCTGCAGAAAATTGCGGCACCGGCTTATCTTCTACCACCGAGACAGATGCTGAAGACATACATTGGTTCATGCCTGTAATAAAGACAGAGTATTCACCCGGTTGATTGACAGAAAGGGTGGGACTGCCTGCAATTGTGGGCGACCACATCCACGTTGCGATAGGCGCGTCAGACACTGCCTCCAAAACAATGGATGTATCGATGCACGTCAGGACCTTTTTGCCCTGGATATTGACGTTGGGTTTGATGGTATCAGCTATGACCGGAAAAGAAATACGGCTTATACATCCGTTTGTGGAAGTAATTTTGCAGGAATAGATTCCCGCCCTGGATACCACAGGGGAGATTTCGTTGGAAAAGAAATCTGGTCCTGAAAACTCAGCGGCCTGAACATTTGCATTCAGGATTTGAATCTGTGCTGATTTAGTCTGGCATGTCAAGGTATCCACCAGCAATTCAGGAATGATTGTATCTTTTTTTGACACCAATTCGAATGTATCCCGAAAGACACATCCCAGGGCATTGGTAATCTCCACTAAAAACCGGGCAGATTGCCACACTTTAATTTCACTGCCAAGCGGAACAAAACTGCCTGCATCCAGTGAGGACCATCTTATGGATGAAATCCCATTCATAGAATTTAGTCGCAAAATCGCAGTATCTCTTTGACATGTCACTGAATCAGGGATTATAAAGTATGTAGCGTCATCTCCTTCTGCCATGATTTGGATTTCAATCTCATCCTCACAAAACTGATGCTGGTTGTATATCGTAAAAGATGCCTTATATGTCCCCGCAGCATTAAGCTCTATCAAGCTATCTTTGGTATTTAGAATGTTACCAGTTACAGTTGTCCAATTATACCCTGTGAGAAAGTATTCAGGATTTGGAGCATTCACTGTTAGAGAGAGGGTATCATTTGCACAGGAAAGCTGAGGTTTGTCTTTGAGAAGGTAAACGATTTCCTCAGGGCGTTTTAATATAAGATGAAAAACGGAATCACATGTTTGTGGATTCTTTGACACAAAATATTCTCCCGACTCAGTAAAACTTTGTCCAAAAAACTGAAACTCCTCCCCCTTACAGATCATCCTGCTTACGGCAATTGTATCAGGGGCTGCAGAGATTCTGATGCGCATGCATGAATCTGACAAAGCCGCACAAAGTCGTTGATTGATGATAAGCTGCTTTACGCCGAGTAGGGAAATACTTTGATCGTCGGGGGGGATTAATAATTTGGAAATGCTGTCGACTTCTATCGGACACACTGTATAGGAACCCACATCAAATGTGTCCATGTCCACTCTTTCATTGATTGTATAGTAGAGGGAGTCTCGAAAAAACGCGTATGAATACAGGCGATCGATGAATCATCACAAAAAAACAACCGCGCATCGAGCAGTGTGCCCTTCCCCTGGTCTTCATAATCGATACACCGGATTGTCCAGTTGCCATTTACAGTCCCGCTATTGAATTCTTCCAAGCACCCAATATGCGGAAAATACTGTCCAGTATAGTTTGTAAAACTTTGCCAGTTTTGGTTATTTTCCCAGATTTCTTTAAAACCAGGATCGGGAGCTGCCGATGCACTGCAAGGGATAAATGTGACATCCCAAATAATAAAAGGAGTATTAGCAGGACTCATCTGTCCGCCTGTCAATGAAATTTTCTGGCCCGCAGGAGAAATGAGCTCAATCATCAGTTCCTTTACGAAAGGATGCCTAAATTTTAAAGAGACAGCACATAATCCCTGATCTGGCGAGGATAAATCGTTAGAAGCAGCATTATTGACTTGTATAATGATTTGTGTTGTATCAGGCTGTCCGTTGGTCAAATCCTGCATAGTGACGGTCGAATTCAAGCCGCACTGGCCGTACAAGTACTGCTGTGTTAGCAAGAATAAGCCAACCATTGAGAGATATATGGACAAGAATTTCGTCATCAAGAGATCTGGACAGAATGATACAAATATACGGCAAAATTCGCAGAATTAAGTTGCTAACAGCATCCTGCAGAATACCCTCTTTATTCGAGCAAAAAGTTTGCACTTTTGAACATTAAATATGAGTAATATGCGAAAAGTTTTAGTTGCCAACAGAGGAGAAATTGCCTGCAGAGTCATCAAAACTTTAAAAAACATGGGAATCAGGAGTGTTGCAATCTATTCGGAGGCAGATAAAAACGCATTGCATGTGGTAGAAGCAGATGAAAGTTATTGTGTTGGTCCTGCACCCAGTAGTGAATCCTATTTACAACAGGACAAGATTATTGATATTTGCATAAGCCAAGGAGTTGATGCGGTGCACCCAGGATACGGGTTTCTGAGTGAAAATGCAGTCTTCGCACGAAAATTACAGGAAGCAGGTATTCAATTGATTGGACCATCCGCCTACTCTATGGAAATCATGGGGGACAAGCTATCGGCAAAAGAGGCAGTCAAAGC
>JAJTEZ010000036.1 GCA_021298335.1 Saprospiraceae bacterium
TTGAAGGCATTGCGTACATCCTCATAGGCGGCATCCAGTGCACTATAAGCAGAGATTGAATCGCGTGTGTAATAGACTTCGATATGAGCCTGTCTGTAACGAGGTGCAAACACCCTACCGGCATGGTTGAAGGCACTTGCCTGAAACTGAATGCTACCATTATCGGTTTTTGAATTCAGCCACGCATTGTCAACCGGGCCATTCCATGGTTTCTGCCATCGTTTTGTACCGGTGTATGTTGTGGGATGGATGAAAAAGACATCTGCCTTCAAATCTTCGCACAAGACGGTATCTCCTTCAGGCATCAGGTCTGCTTTGTCCAGTTTTGCAGGGTGTGCTGCCCACAATTCCATCTGGCTGTAATCCAGCGGAGTAAGTTGCTCGCCAGTTTTAATTCCCTCGGGCCTGTAGGTGACGCATGATGTCAGCAATACACCCAAAACACACAGAATGAACGTTGATTTTTGACTTTCTGTGTTTGAATGGTTGATTCGAATCATGCAAAATAGCTTTTAATGTAAGATAATCAAATCATCTGTTCAGGTCTCACCCAGGCATCAAACTCTTCAGAAGTCAGGTATTGCAGCTCCAATGCTGCCTGCTTGAGTGTGAGTCCTTCTTTATGTGCCTTCTTTGCGATTTCAGCTGCCTTGTCATAGCCGATTTTTGTATTCAGTGCAGTGACGAGCATCAGTGAATTATCGAGGTTAAACTTGATTCTTTGCTCATTGGCCTCAATGCCCACGGCACAATGTTCATTAAAGCTTTGGCAGGCATCTCCAATCAGGTTGGCCGACATCAGAAAGTTGAAAATCATGACCGGCTTAAACACGTTAAGCTGGAAATGTCCACTCATCCCACCGACATTAATAGCTACATCATTACCCAGCACCTGTGCCATGGCCATCGTCAGCGCTTCCGACTGTGTAGGATTGACTTTTCCAGGCATGATGGACGAACCGGGTTCGTTTTCAGGAATGGTAATTTCGCCGATGCCGCAACGTGGACCCGAGGCAAGCATGCGTATATCATTGCCAATCTTCATCAGGGAGACTGCAACGGTTTTCAGGGCGCCATGAGCCTCTACGATGGCATCATGCGTAGCGAGACCCTCAAACTTGTTGGGGCCGGTGATAAATGGTAGGTTGGATATTTCTGCAATTTTCTGTGCAACCAGCACGTCATACCCTTTGGGCGTATTCAGGCCTGTTCCTACGGCTGTCCCCCCCAGGGCAAGCTCTGCAAGATGCCCGAACGTGTGTTTAATCGCCTGAATGCTATGATCCAGTTGTGATACATATGCACTGAGCTCCTGGCCCAGCGTGAGGGGAGTAGCATCCATAAAATGTGTTCTGCCAATTTTTACCACGTGCATGAATTTCTGCGATTTCTCATGCAAGGTATTACGCAGTACTTCCAGACCGGGTATGGTAACATCCACCAGGACCTTGTAGGCTGCGATGTGCATGGCAGTGGGAAACGTATCGTTGGAGGATTGTGATTTGTTGACATCGTCATTTGGATGCAATACTTTTTTGGCATCGTCCAGTGTGCCTCCTGCGAGGACATGGCCCCGATTGGCGATGACTTCGTTGAGGTTCATATTGGATTGAGTGCCGGAACCAGTTTGCCATACGACCAATGGAAACTGATCATCCAGCCTGCCATCCATGATTTCGTGGCAGACCTGTTCAATCAATTTTTTCTTGTCTTCAGGCAACACACCCAGTTCAAAGTTTGCCCTGGCGGCGGCCATTTTCAGCACAGCAAACGCCTGAATGATTTCTTTGGGCATCCTATGCCCTCCAATTTTAAAGTTTTCAGATGATCGTTGAGTCTGGGCTCCCCAGTACTTGTCTGCAGGGACATCGATGTACCCCATGCTGTCCTTTTCCTTTCTGTATGCACTCATGGTTTAAACTCTTCTATTTGAAAGGCAAAATTACGAATTTATGATGAGCTTTCCCTTTCGAAGACATCAAAATCATCTTCTGGAAGGAAGCATAAATGCCAGTTTTGAAGATAAAATTGTAGGAAACTGGTGCGGGAAACTGGAGAAAGTTTTAGAAGGCTTAGTCACTTGACTCATTGCCTGCCTGCATTTCACGCTCTAATTGTTCATAGTACCTTTGCAGTCTTGTTTTTTCGAATGCATCGCGGGGAAGGAAATATCTCGTTTCGGCTGCATCATTGGTCTGATCAGTCTGAAATTGTGGAATTTCTTCACCTTCCAGCACGTTTTTGAATACAAAGGCCAGCAATAATCCCACAATGGCTCCTGAAAGGTGGCTTTCCCAGGAAATGCCTTTTTCCGTATTGGGAAAAATACTTTCGACAGATCCGGCATACAAGATCAAGACGATGAACGAGAGTAAAATGGCGCGGCGGTTCTTTCGGAAGATTCCGGTCCAGAATATAAAGGAAATATATCCGTAAATAATGCCTGAAATTCCGATATGATAGGAAGGGCGGGCAAACAGCCACACCGACACACCCGTCAGTATCCACAGCAACAGACTTACCTGAAGAGCAACCCTTGGATAAAAAACAATCATCATGGAAGTGAGTGCAAGCCAGGGAATGGAGTTGGAGGCCAGATGTCCCCAGCTGCCATGCACAAAAGGAGCCGTCAAAATACCTGACCATTCCTGCAGGCTCCGGGGGAAAATGCCGAAACGGTAAAGTTTTAGTTCAAACAGAACATCCATGCCATGAATGGCCCACAAAGCAATCAAAAGTGCCACCGGCCAGCGGATGATTTGCAGAAATCGCAGGATATCCTGTCGAAATGTCAATGCATTGCCGTGAGACATTACTGAAAGCGCCGTCTGACCAGTTTTACAAAATGCGTTGCCTTTTTCAGTTTTGTATCACTGGTCCACTGATAAGTAGGGATGATATTTCTGATCAGAAAATCTTTTGCTTCGTCAAAGTTCTTACAGGCGTTCAATGCATTGAGGGTATCCTGAAACGACTGTGCATTGTTTCCAAATAATTCCTGCTGCGTCAGCATTTTTTCATTGAAGCCCATGCTTTTAGACAAATCCGAAATCGGTGCCATCGAGAGCCTGTCTGATAAGTCACGGATGGTCAGTTCAGCAAAAATTTCACGTAGCGCCTCCGCATTCAGTCCCGATGTATGGTCTGGTTTTGTTTCTTCAGCCACGTGTTCGACTTTTGGACTTTCTACTACTGTAGGCAGGGCAACCGGGACTTCATGTATGGGAGTAGAAACTTCTGGTCTGACTTCCGGTTGTATAAACTGCGCTGCTTGCACTATTGTTTCTTCCTTGACAGCCTCTACAGTTACGTTTTGAACAGGCATTTCAGGCTGAACAATAGATGCTGTATGTATTGGAGATTCTTCAGGTTGTCTGACAACGTGCTGGTTGTGCAGAAAAATTTCATATAAATTCCGAATGTATGTCAAAAGAACATCTCTGTCAATGCTCGTCATTTGACCACTATGCTGGGCGTCTTCGAGTAAAAGAGAAATTTTATGCACAAATCGCTGGGCCTGATGTATGTCCATGGTATTCAGTTTATATGATGAATTTTATAAATATGATGCAATTTCTGTACCAAAAAAAGAAATGCTTCAAATCTGCCATTTTGTCTTATAAACAACGAAAAAATCAGATCGAAAGGTGTGCAACCTGTCTTAATTTATGAAATAGCTGTATTTTGCGCGCAAAAAAACATGTTTCTTGAGCCAGGATTTACAGGACAGCGAAGTGGGTGGATTGAAGTCATCTGCGGTTCTATGTTTTCGGGCAAAACAGAAGAGCTGATTCGTCGGCTGAAGAGGGCAAGAATTGCCAACCAGACAGTACAGATATTTAAACCTGCGAAGGACAAGAGGTACGATGAAATGAGAGTGGTGTCACATGATGAAAATTCCATTGACTCGCTGCCCATTGAAAACAGTCGGGAAATCATCGTAAGTGCGCAAAATATCAATGTCATCGGCATTGACGAAGCCCAGTTTTTTGATGAAGAATTGACAGAAGTGTGTCAGAAGCTGGCAGTTTCGGGCACGCGGGTCATTGTGGCAGGGCTGGATATGGATTTCAGGGGCAGACCTTTCGGACCAATTCCTAATCTGCTTGCGGTGGCTGAATATATTACAAAAGTGCACGCCATTTGTCCGCACTGCGGCAATCTGGCAACGCATTCATACCGATTGAGCCAGGAACAGGATACGGTGGTTTTGGGAGAAAAGGACAAATATGAGCCCAGGTGCAGGGTGTGCTATGAAATGGGGCATATTCTGGATCTAAGAATCAGGTTGTGAAAAATGATGTCACCTCTGAAAAAACTGAAGGATTTCCCGGAACATAAAAAACAGAAATACCAGGCATCCCACAATCACTTCGCTTTTGTAGTTTTTGAAAAAATGCGTGAAACGATCCATTCGAAAGAAAATTTATGCTCTAAGGTATTGATTCTACGCCACTTTATACAATGTAAGAAAAAAATAAGCTTCCGAAGGCAATGTTTTTATCTTCCTACAGGTTTTATCCATATGAGCCGAATTTTCAAATCAGTTGTGACTCCATGCAGCATTGCAGTATTGTTTTGGTGGGTTTTGAGCGCCTGGGCAAATCGCCCGGCAGAGGTAATGTACTGCAAAGTGGAAAATACCGCCATAGGATTTTCCGAATCACTGGTATACAAAGCCTATTATAATTGGCAGTTTGTGTGGATACCCGCTGGAGAAGCGACGTTTCAGGTCCGGAAAAAAGGTAAGGAAATTCACATTAAAGTGACTGGAAGAACGTATGATGCATATGATCCTTTTTTTAAGGTTCGGGATTATTTCTATAGCGTGATTGATGCTGAAACGATGTACCCGAAGTCATTTGTGCGTCAGGTGCAGGAAGGTAAATATACAAAATTTGATAGTCTTGTGTTTGACCATGAGAAAAGTCTGGCAATTTCATTCAATGGAAAAACTAAAAAATCTGCCTTACGAAAAATCATCCCCCTGAAGGATTGCACTCATGATCTCCTGTCTGTGCTCTATTATATGCGCAACATGGACGTGAGCCGCCACACACCTGGTGAGTTTATTCCGACACAAATCCTGTTTGACGAAAAAATATACCCGATAAAAGTCCGATATGCCGGCAAGGAAAAGGGCCTGGATATTGACAATATCGGAACATTTAGCACAGTCAAGGTCATCCCTGACCTGATTACAGGAAATGTGTTTAAAGATGGAAATAAAATGACAGTCTGGGTGTCTGATGATGGAAACAAGCTGCCTCTGCTGATTGAATCCCCGCTCTCCGTGGGCAGTGCCAAAGCCATTCTGAAAAAGTATGAAGGACTGAAACACCCATTGCGGGCAGGACTTTAAATGCAGCTGTAACGTTGAATATCTGACGAATTCCATTACATTTGAGCTTTTGGTATAGAGTTTTCTTTGAAATGCGCATGAGCCGGTCAAAGCAACCGCAATGATTATTTCTCAAAAGCATTACATATAGCGTTGATAATCAGTCACTCAGGGAGTGAAGAACTAAGAATTGGAAGATGAAGGCAAAGAAGTCATTTGGTCAGCACTTTCTGACAAATGAAGCCATGGCAAAAAAAATCGCTCAAAGCCTGCTTTGCAGCGAGTCCGTGCAGCGTGTCCTGGAAATTGGTCCGGGTAAAGGTGTACTCACCAAGTACCTCGCAGAAATGTACCCGGAGTTGAAAGTAGTTGAAGCCGACAAGGACATGGTTGATTACCTCGTGGTACATCGTATTGTGCAGCCTGAGCAGGTATTGTTCATGGATTTTTTAAAATTGAATTTATCTAAAGTATTTGATGGAGAGCCGTTTTGTATGATTGGAAATTATCCCTATAATATTTCCTCCCAAATCTTGTTCAAAATGGTGCAATATCGAGATTTTGTTCCCGAAATGGTAGGTATGTTTCAAAAAGAAGTCGCTGACAGGGTCATTGCTCCGCCCGGATCAAAAACCTATGGCGTCATCAGCGTTCTTGTCCAGGCATATTACTCCGGGAGCCTTGTAATGAATGTCGCCCCGGGCAATTTTAATCCACCGCCAAAAGTGCAGTCTGCTGTGATCCGTCTACTTCGAAAGGAGAATTTCCGGTTGGAATGTGATGAAAAATTATTTCGAACGATTGTCAAATCAACATTTCAACAGCGTCGGAAAATGCTGAGAAACACCTTAAAGCCGCTGGTTACTGATGCCGGCATTCTGGAAGACACCTTTTTTAACTCCAGGCCTGAGCAACTAAGTGTGGAAGATTTTGTTATTTTAACAAACCGAATAGCACCATTTACTCAAAACACCAGACAAGATGAGCCTTGAAATCAGGATAGCCGAAGACTTGAAAGAAGCCATGCGCCAAAAAGATCAGGCAGCCATGCGATCACTCCGTGCAATAAAAGCAGCCATTTTATTATTTAAAACTGATGGCAGCGGAAATGAACTGGACAGCCAAAGCGAAATCAAGTTGTTGCAAAAACTCGTAAAACAAAGACAGGATTCTCTGGATATCTTTGTAAAACAGGGAAGAGAAGACCTTGCAGTCACAGAAAGAGAGGAAATCGCCGTAATTCAGAAGTATCTTCCTGCACAGCTGAGTGCTGACGAATTAAAAAGCTTGCTCCAGGTGATTATCGCAGAGGCAGGTGCCACTTCCGGAAAAGATATGGGAAAGGTCATCGGACTCGCCAATCAGCGCCTATCGGGACAGGCCGACGGCAAAACAATTGCCGCCACCGTCAAAGAACTTTTAGGCTGATTTTAGAAGTCTTCCCCTGAAAGTTGCCTTAACCGGGCCATTTCTTTAAACTTTTCCCTGGCAATATCAGCAGGGTATCCAAAATACGTTTCTGCGCCGCGCAGACTCTTGGAAACCCCAGATTTGGCAAGGATTACACTGTCTTTGCCAATGATGAGATTTTGTGCAATGCCCACCTGACCGTAGATCACACATCTTTCCCCAATGATGGTTTTTCCACCTATACCTGTCTGTGCTGCTATCAGGCAGTGTTGCCCTATCACAACCCCATGTCCGACATGTACCTGTGAATCGAGTTTGGTGCCTGCTCCGATGATTGTTTCGCCTGAAACCCCTCTGTTGATGGTGCTGCCGGCGCCTATTTCTGCATCGTCACCGATCACGACCCTACCTCCTGAACGCCACTTATGGTAAGCTCCATTGATCTTTTTGAAGTAAAAAGCATCAGTGCCCAACAATGCTCCTGCCTGGATAATTACCCGATCACCAATGATTGTCCCATCACCAATGAATACACCCGGCTGAATATAACAATCGTCACCTATGACTACATCGTGTCCGATATGCACACCATGGTCGATTTGTGTATTTTTACCAATGGAAAGATTTTCCCCCCGGTCAGAATTCAGATATTTCATCGGTCTGTGCTCCCAAACCAACTGATTGTAAACAGCAAACGGATCTTCTGTAACAAGCAGTACTTTTCCGTCCGGACAAGTTACATGCTGGTTGATCAGAATGATGCTAGCGGCTGATTGCAGAGATTTATCATAATACTTAGGGATGTCTACAAACGTAATATCCCCCGGTCGCACCTTATGTATTTCATTGATGCCCGTGGCGATAAGTTGATCGTCACCAATCACTTCAAATTGAAACCTTTCTGATAAGTCTTTGACAGACAATGGTTTTTGAAAATCCATATAGCTGAGATGGGCTTAGTTTTTTACTTGACGAACCTGCACGAGCTTATACATGAGTCTGTTAATGTCCTTGTCGTTCAGTTTGAGTATGCCTTTGATGACAATGGCGTCAGCCGAATATTTGATGCCTTCTAGGGCTTCCACTTCCATGACAGTTTCAGGACCGGCGCCTCCGCAAAAGAAACACATGCTGTAAGGATATGCGGAAAAAATAAATTCCTTGTGGGATTTATACCCTTCAACGGGGATGACATACCCTTTGATTGTCACTTCCTTGTTTTCCAGGCTTCGGACGGACTCACTAAATACAGGCTTGTCTATTTTAAATCCCATCAGTTCATCATATTCCTTCTTGTAACTGATTTTTGATAATGTCTTCCAGATATTGTCAGTTGATTGCCCTACCATCACGGTGGCGAGAAAGAAGAGAATGCTGACGCAAGTGACTTTTGAATTGATTTGTATCATGGTGCAATAATAGTGGCTTTTTCTAAGGAGTAGAGCAGGCTGTTGGCATCTGTTGGATTGACCAGAAGTGTTCCCTGTACTTTCACTTTCCGCTCTGATATTCTGACTTTTTTTCCTCCATCCATAAATACCTGCATGGCCGTTTCAGGTCCGGCTTTGCCACAGAAAAAACAGGTGCTTTGCGGGTATTTACTGAGCATAAAATGGCTTTGCATAGTTTGTCCGGTGAGTGGAATCATAAAACCTTCAATTTCGATGGTTGTATTGTTGAGGTCTTCAACTGCAGCCGAAAGTCTGATTTTTGTGGTTTCCATCAGCAGGTCAGAGTCAAAGACCGAGGTAAATGTTACCTGGCCTAAAGTGGTCCAACCATCTTTTCCGGATTGCGCCTGAATCTTGCAGGAACTTCCGCATATGAGTAATGCACTCATAACGACAATTACAACAGATTTGATTGTCAAGGGTGCCATTATTTTTCAGCAAGTGTCGTGTGAATATCTGTCCTGGCCGCCTGTATGGCCGGAATCAGAGCTGCCAAAAGGCCGAGGGCAAGGGAAAACAGGAAAATCCAGGTTTCTTCAGGCAACCAGAGCCACCCTGTAAACCTGTACCGAAAATCTTCCAGCAAATAAACAGACAGCCACTGCATGGCCCCATGGCTGATGATTAGACCTGCGACCCATCCCATGAAAGATAAAAATAGCCCTTCCAGGATAATAAGACTGAATAACGTGCTTCTTCCTGCACCCATGACCCTGATCAGTGCAAGCTCGTATTTTCGCTCTTTCATACTTTTGTACAATGATATAAAAATGCTCAATGCTGATACAAAAGCAATCAGGAGGGCCAGGCTATATAGAGCATCAGTGCCTATTCCTAGCATGCTATACAAGCGGTTCATTTCAATCGCAGGAGACGCAGCCTGCAAATCCGTATTTTCGTTGATATTTCTTCCAAAATTCAGGGCCTGAAAATTTGTACGGCTTTTATATTGAACCAGAATCGATGTAATCTCCTTATCAGGGTGAGACAGTAGATCAGCATTGCTGTTGTCGTGTGCGGGATGATCTTTCTCTGATCCTACATGATGACCATGAACCGCATGTGAGCCTTGAGTCGAGTCTGCCATTGCTTCCTGGTGGTCATGCACCATCCAGACAGATGCTGTATTGGTTAGAATCAGCTGATCCAGCACTGTTCCTGATTCGAGCAGGACTCCTGTAACGCGGAAAGAGGCATGGTCATGCGCCAGGTCTTCATCATCGGCAAAACCATGGGAACTATGGAAGGTACTTCCGATTTTCATGCCTGTTTCGCGAGCCACTGATTGTCCGATGACAACATCCAGATCTTTTTGCCACAAATTGCCTTCGGCTAGCGATGCATCATATAAAGGCAATATATTGTGATTGGTTCCTATTATTCGAAAAGATTTATAATTGTCACCCAAAGAAAGTGGTATCGCTGTCTTGATCAATGGATGGCCTTCTCTGAGGATAGGTCGGGCCTTCTCAATCGGTATATTTCCGGTAGGATTATCAATGTGGTACATGCTGCATAGTATCAGCTGTAACGGACTTCCCTTGGCGCCTACAACCAGGTCGATTTCTGCCAGGTTTCTGTCAAATTTATCTTTCAGTTGCTGGTTTACGAGTAATAAAAACGAAATCAAGCCCACACCCAGTGCAAAGAGTATGATGCTCATTAGCAGATTTAAGGGGCGGTTTACGCTGTTTTTCCAGGCAAGAGTGACTAAGTTCATGATTTCTCCAATGTTACCCGGTTTGCAATGATCTCTTTCAGCCGATTATCATGCGTGACTATGACAAGCGCTGCATTTGCCCTGGCGGCCTGTTCCTGTAAAAGATGGAGCACTTCATGGCAGTTCTGGTCGTCGAGGGCTGATGTTGGCTCGTCGGCAAGTATGAATGCCGGTGTGTTCATCAATGCGCGTGCTATCGCGACCCTTTGTTTTTCGCCCTGGCTTAGATTTTTTATTTGTGCATTTCCCAGGGTGGACATGTTCAATCTGTCGAGTAATTCTATAGCCTTTGACTTGTCCGGAGCAAAACCTGCAAGTTTTTGAGCCAATAGGCAGTTTTCAAGAACATTCAGCGATTCAACAAAGTGATGCTGCTGGAAAACAATACCAATGTGTCTTCCACGAAAGCGGTCCCGATCTGCCGCACTCATGGCAGCAAGTCGCTGCCCTTTGATGGAAATGTCGCCTTCTTGCAGGGAAAGTAATCCTCCCATTAAATGCAGAAGTGTCGTTTTTCCCACTCCGGAAGTGCCCAGAACGAGCAATATTTCCTTTTCAGAGCACGAAATGTCAGGAAAAGATATCTTTGCCCTGCCCGGATAGGAAAATGAAAGTTGCGATGTTGTGACCATAAAGTCCCAAATATTGACTACTATCTAACTATAAATTTGAAGTATGGTTTAGAATACGCCTGAATTGATCGGTATTTTAGTTAATTTTCGCGAATATTGCCGTATCGTTCATGAGTAACCTTTTGCGATTTACCATTCCTACACAGCGAATCATGCTGCTGATTTCAATGTGCCTGACTGGATTCATTGCCTGGCAAATCCATGCACATGTGAGTTCTGTAGCAGTGTTTGGTTTTTCATTTCTGGAAAACAACCATACCGGGCTGTGGGTAATATTGCTTTTTACAGCTACCATTGTCAACTGGTGGATTGAAATGTTTAAATGGCATTTGTTGGTTTCAAAAACAACTCAAACTACTTTTGGAAAATCAGCGCGTGCGGTGTTGGGAGGACTGGTAATCGGCTTGATTACTCCGGGTCGTCTGGGCGAAATTCCGGGCAGAATGCTTTTTTATTCCGATGAATTCAGGTTGTTTTTGCTGTCTAATTCGTTGTTCGCTTCGCTGGCACAAAATCTTTGGAATGTTCTCGTAGGGGGAATGGCGATGTGTTCTCTCTTTTATTTTTTTGACGGCACGTTATTGCCTGAAGTAACTTCATGGTTTTCAGTGAGCATGGCTTTCCTTGCACTGGTAACTGCCGTATTAGCTATTTTTTATAAGGTTCTTTTGAAAAAAATGCCCTTTATTGCCAATCGGTTGCGCTCAGTGGAAGAGAATCTCAGGTTGAGTGTGCAGGGTATTTCCCATACAGTCCGTGTTGGGGTCTTGGTGCTATCAGGGGCAAGATATGTTGTTTATCTGGGTCAGTATATGGTAATTATTTTCCTGTTAGTCCCTGAAATTCAGTGGCTGCATGTAGCCACAGTATGCAGTCTGCAATTTATGTTGCAAACGATAATCCCTGTACCGGCAGTTTTGTCACTACCCGCAAGGGCACAGCTGGCCATTTTATGCTGGAATCTAGTTGATATTAATCCGGGCACTGCTTTTATTGCTACATCAGTATTGTGGGTATTGAATTTAGGCATCCCCGGTCTCTTGGGCGCCATCACCCTGCTTTTGAGAAAAAAATCACACCATGAAAATACTTTCCGGATAAACACAATTTTTATTCCTCAGTTATCGTCTGAAAATGGAACTTCTACTAAATAAGATGAATTTGGTCTCCTTCCGGCTGTTCCAAAGACTATTCACTATGTCTCAGTGGATGATCTTGCTGTTTTTCGCAAGTCAGTTCACGGCGCAACAACAGGTTCTGCCGCCATTATCCCGCGAGGAAAAACTGCTGTTTGATGAGGCAAAAAGAAGGGCATGGCATGGAGAATATGCAAAAAGTAATGAATCTTATGAAAAACTCCTGAAGAAGCGGCCGGACTTTCCGGAAGCTTCACTGCGGATGGCGGCAAATTTCTATTCACTGGGAAAATATGTGGAGTCAGAAACATTGTTTCAGCAGGTCATTGAAAAAAACCCAGACTATGATGCAGAAATGTACTTTTCACTTGCTATGGTACAGGCTGATCTGAAGAAATTTGGTGCTGCTGCTGACAATTATGAAAAATTTGCCTGTATTGAAAAAAACAAGCCCGAAAAAGTAAAAAAGGCCCTGGAAAGGAAAGAAATCTTTCGATTTCGCCAATCGGCTGTGCTGAATCCGGTACCCTATGCTCCCAAAAATCTGGGCTCAGCCATCAATACTTCCTATCATGAATATTCACCATGGCTATCATTGGATGGATCTACCCTGATTTTTACCAGAAATGAAGGCCAGGAGGATTTTTATATTTCCCGAAAAGACAGTCTTGGTTTCAGAGAGGCGCAACCCGTGTTTGAACTGAATACAGCCTCCGACGAGGGAACATTTTCTCTTTCTGCCGATGGAAGGATGCTGGTGTACACTGCCTGTAACCGCAAGGATTTATTGGGAAGCTGTGATTTGTTTTATTCCGTATTATATAACGGAAGGTGGACGGCATCAACAAATATGGGCATTTCAGTCAACTCTTCTGCCTGGGAGTCACAGCCGTCGCTATCAGCAGATGGTAATTCGATGATCTTTTCCAGCAGAAGATTGGGCACGCGTGGTGGAGCAGACCTTTTTTATACCTTTCGTGACAGCACTCGTGCCTGGGTGACTCCTGTCAATCTCGGGGAAAACATCAACACTGCCGGAGATGAAGAAAGTCCCTTTTTGCATCCTGATGGTCACACCTTGTATTTCAGAAGTAATGGATGGCCGGGAATGGGAGGACACGACGTGTTTATCAGTCGTAGAAATGACTCCACTGGTGTTTGGAGTAAACCGGTCAATCTGGGATATCCCATCAATACGGAAGGCTCTGAGGGAGGATTTCTGGTTTCTCTTGATGGAAAAACTGCCTATATAGCTACGGATGTTAATCCCCTTAACGGTACAAAAGCAGGTCAGCTGGACATTTACAGTTTTACATTGTATCTGGAAGCAAGACCTGTTCCCACAAGTTTTATACAGGGAATCGTCAAAGATGGAAATACGCAAAATACACTTTCTGCAAATGTCAGACTGGTCTCATTGCGTGATCAAAATACTGTTTACCGGCTGACTGCATTCAGCGATGGTACATTTTTTCTTCCTGTTCCCTCAGGAAATTCGTATGCTTGTATGACTGATTTTCCGGGTTATACTTTTCAGACAAGACATATTGACGTACAATCCGAAACAGGATCCGGGAAAAAGTTCGAACTTGACATCCTGCTTTATCCAATTCCTCAAACAGCTGAGGAACAAGATCAGCTGACAAATGACAAAATCGTTTTGGAAAATGTCTTTTTCAACCTGAATTCAGCAATACTGACTCCGGAATCAGAATTGGAAATCCACCAATTGTTCACATTATTAAGGAAACAGCCCGAACTGCATATTATCATTACCGGGCATACCGACAATAGTGGTGATGAAAGCATCAATTTACCCCTCTCGCTTGCACGGGCAAAAGCAGTTGCAGATGCCCTCCTCAAAAAAGGAATTACACCCGGCAGAATCACCACTGAAGGAAAAGGATCGTCTGTGCCTGTTGACACCAATGACAGCTCTGAGGGCAGAAAGAAAAACCGACGAACAGAGTTTTCGCTTTATCTCCCTAAAACTTCCGGTCGCTAATGATCTTTTTTCAAAGCGTCCAGTTCAGTTTTGGATAATGCAACTGTTGTCAGGCAAAACCCAATAAATAAGATCCAACGCAACAGTGCATTGTCCCTGAAGGTATAAAAGCAAAGTAAACTGCTACCAAATGCAAGAAGTAAAACAATGCTAAGGCGTCCGATTTTGTAAGGTACTGGATAGGTCTTCCGCCCTAAGAACCAGGAAATTCCCGCCATTAGAAGATAAGTAGATAATGTAGAATAAGCACCACCGGCAATGCCCCATTTCGGCACCATCAGCCACAGGGTCAGGAAGGTTAGAATTCCTCCGGTTATACTGATGTACATGCCATACCACGTCTTGTCAGAAAGTTTGTACCACACGGAAAGGTTTGCATAAATTCCCGAACAGAGGTTTGCCATAAGCAATACAGGCACAATCTCCAATCCGGTCCTATAGATTGGCTGGCGCAAGAAGAGAGAGGAAATAACATCCAGATTAACCATGACGGCTACCATGAAAACCGAACCTAAAATCACAAACCATGACATCATGAGGCTGTATTTTTGCTGAGCACCTTCAAGATGGGCGTGCTGAAAAATAAAGGGTTCTGCCCCCATTCGAAAAGCTGTCATATACAATGTCATAAACACACCCAGCTTATAGCAGGCTGCATAAATGCCGTTAGCCTCTTCCCCTGCCCACTCCGCAATGAGCAATTTATCCAGATTTTCATTGACCATGTAGGCCAGCCCTGCCACCATCACAGGCCAACTGTATAAGACCATGGATTTCAGAAGGCGGCTGTCCTTGGGCCTTGGAATTTTTCGCAGTTCAGGAATTAGAAATACTACAGTCAGTGCACTCGCGATGAAATTTGCAAAAAATATGTGGAAAACCTGAGGTTTATACCCTGCCAG
>JAJTEZ010000037.1 GCA_021298335.1 Saprospiraceae bacterium
CGTTCCTGCCAATACCTGGGTGCATTTTATAGAGGCAGGTACACACGATCCAAATACAGCATTCGCGGTATTTGACGGCCACACAAAAGGAGACATGAAGGCCTACGTCCTCAAAACCATCGATCGCGGACAAACATGGCAATCAGTGGCAACAGACCAGATTACCACCTTTGCAAGGTGTATCAGACAGGACCATCTCAATGCAAATGTATTGTATCTTGGTACAGAAGCAGGCCTGTATGTCACCGTAGATGGCGGACTCAACTGGGTACGCTTTGAAAATAACCTACCTCCTGTATCCATTCATTATCTCACTCTACAGCGGCAAGCAGATGCACTCGTGCTGGCAACGCATGGAAGAGGGGTAGTTGTCATCGACAAGCTGACACCTATTCGCAGCATCACCCAGGACCTCCTCACTCAGGAACTGGCGTTCATAACCACTGCACCTGCCACTATCTTCGAAAAAAGCAGCTTTGGCAGCTATTCCTCTGTTGGAGAATTTGTAGGGCCAAATCCGACCACAGCAGCTCAGATCACATACTTCCTAGGCAAACGGCACACTTTGGGCAAAATGACCCCCGAAATTTTTGATAGCCTGGGCACCAAAGTGGCTGATCTCCCTCCAGGAAAAGCAAGGGGCATCAACGTGGTAGACTGGACCTACACACGCAAACCGCCTAAAATAGCCAAAGCAAAAACATTTTCCTTCGGCGGCCTCACCGGTACTGACCTGCCGGCAGGTCCATATACAATCAAAATTACCAAGGGCAACAAGGTGTTTACCCATATGATTACCCTCCAATATGACCCGTCTTCCATCCATACCGCCAGCGACAGAGCAGCCAAACAAAAGGCTGTAAATCAATTGTACACCCTATCGGAAGAGCTCGCCTGGGAGGTAGACAGACTCGATTCCCTACAAAAAGGCCTGGAAAAAATTCAGTCGCTGGTCAAAGATAAAAAACTAGTCAAAAAATTCGGACCAGAAAACCGCCTGAATGCACTCAATACACTGAGAAAGAAAATGGTGGTGACGACAGGTGATAATTATGTCGGGACAGCTGAGCCGGAACTCAGAGAAAAAATTTCCGGCCTGTATGGAGAAATTGCCTCCTATGCCGGCAAGCCATCCAATGCCCAGCTGCGCAACCTCTCTGAACTCGATGCGTTTCTGAAAACCATTCAGGCAGAATGCAATGCCCTGGTGACCGATACGAATTCCGCCATCGAGACACAATTGCAAAAGCGCTTTCCGGAAAGCCTGATCCGCTACCGCACTAAAGAAGAATTTCTGAAAGCAGACTGACACGCTCAAAATACTGACCTGTCACCTAAAAAATCCCCTGTTCCTATCGAGCAGGGGATTTTTTATTTTCGTCAGTATACATAAAGAGAAAGAAAATTTGAGGCAAACAGATACAAATTGTTGGTTTTCTTCTGAAATTCGTCACAAAGTCCAGTCCGGTATGCCTCTATGTAGCCTACGTTTTCTCCTTACCCTTTTACTGTTGACATTCACCTGCCTCACACAGGCAGATGCGCAGCAGACACCGAACTCTTATCCCGTACAGGTAGAATATACAGCTTTCCGGCCGGCAAAATGGGAAGAATCCGCGCTGACAGAGGAAACCAACGAAAAACGCAACAAAGGAGGACTCGTCTTTATCTATTATACAAATACCTCTGACCAGCCCGTCTCCCTTCGTGAGTGGTACATCAACGAACGCGAAAGCGGCCATTATCGATTGGCAGGTGACGTGGCATGGGACAGAAGGTATGCACAGACACTGGAGCCGGGACAAACCACCGTCCAGGAAATCTGTGGTGTTTCAGACGATTTCCAGACAGCAAAACCCGCCACCGGCTCATCGGAGGCAACTGGAGCGATGTCGCCCGGGCAGACATGCACTTTGAACAAGAAAAACTGCGCATCTCCTCCATCACTATGGATGCATCATTAACGACACTGACAATCCACCTTCGAAGCTTTCTTGACAGACCCGTCAGCATTTCTTCCCTGACTGTAGAAGGCCAAACTATACGCCAGATCATTCTGACGAGCCCAAAACTTGACAGTGCCGGCCATATCATCGCCACAGCTCACCTGGAAAATGCAATGGTCCCCGGCGACCTGGCCATCGTTCGCTGCAATTATGAGCTTGACGGACGTCAGGGAGTCGTATTCAGCCACCGCAATGCCTATGCTGACTACATACCCAACGGAACCTGGGGCATTGAACCACAACAATACACCGATGCGCACAAACATCACCTCAACACCATGGTACGTGGAGGATCATCCACAGATGCTTTTTTTTCGCGCGATTACCTTTCTACCGGGCTGCGGGCCATGCCCCACACAGGTCTCCTACCCAATGTGGATATGCTGCGTGACCTGGAAGACCATCCGGCCGTCGCCTGCTGGTACATCCACGACGAACCTGACTGGCTTTACACACCCCAGCTCGTCCTTGCCAGCCACGCCATGACAAAACAATTTTCCGCTAAAAAGCCCACACTAATTACACTTTGCCGCAATGTAAAGTTCTTCGAATACGGCTTTATCCCCGATATACCCTGCCACGACCATTACAGCGTGACAGCCCCCACATCCAGCAAGTGGAATCTGGGACGGGGCGCCAAAGGCAATCTGTGGTTTACGTTCCTGGAAGAAGCCGGTCAGCGGTATCCGGATACGAAACAAGCCTTACAACAATATAGCCGTATTGTGCGGGTCCTCGAAAATGACCTTCTCCTTTCAGATCCATACCACACTAAAATAATCGCACCGCCGGGCATCGATGTAGCCCCGCTGATCACCCCCGACCGGCTGATTGTCTTTGTGTGTAATACAAACTACACTATCAGAGATACCGCCTACCTGTGGACAAAGGCTCGGAATGTGAGCATTTCCATAAAGGTACCTACCTGGTTTGAGGCAGCCGACGGTTTCGTACTGGACCCTGCCAAAGGCATCGGAGAGCTGGCGTGGGAAGGGACACAAAACACGCTTTCGATACCCCTGCCCGATATTCATATGGGCACGGTCCTCATCTTCACACGGGAGAAAAAAGGTGCCAGCTCGTATCGGAATGCATTCCGCCAACGAATATCGATAGAGCAATCACCAATCATAATTCAAAAATAACCCTCAGGTACTGCATGCCATACCCACGTCTGCATACAAGCTGCCTTTGGCTGATCACCTGCCTGCTACTCTGCGGAACCGCCCGGGCGCAGGACATTTTCTATGGCACAAATCAATATATCGAATACCAGCAGGGCACCGTGCCCATCATACTGACAGTGCCCCATGGGGGAGCTATACAGCCCACCAGCATCCCCGACAGGACCTGCAACAACGCCGTCAATGTGACCGATGTTCACACGATTGAGACTGCCCTGGAAATCAAAAAAGCCCTCTTTACCAAAACCGGATGCTACCCCCACATCGTGATTTGCCACCTCAAACGGACCAAACTCGACTGCAACCGCAACCTGACAGATGCCGCCTGCCAGCAACCGGAAGCAGAGCTAGCCTGGAAAGAGTTTCACCAATTTATCGTGCAGGCGAGAACCACAATACAGGCCGGGTACAGCGACCAGGCTATGATCTTTGACATCCATGGCCACGGACATGCCATACCGCGCATCGAGCTGGGATACCTGCTGGATAGCGACGAACTGGCAGAACCGGATGCCATACTGAATACCCCGAAATATATCAATTACAGTTCACTCCGACGTTTGGCGCTGACCAGTGCCAGCGAAGCAACTCACGCACAGTTGCTGCGTGGCAACCAGGCCCTGGGCACGCTATTGCACGACCACGGCTTCCCCTCCGTTCCGAGCCGTCAGGATCCCGCACCGGCACCGGACGATCCTTATTTCAGTGGTGGCTACATCACGGCAACCCACACTTGTTATACCGATACAGTACTGATGAATGGCGTGCAGATGGAACTCAACAATGCCGGCATACGAAATACCGCTGCCAACCGTTCTCGCTTTGCCGGCGCATTCGCCGAGGCAGCCATCACCTTTCTGTCGACCCACTTTGCAATAAACTGGCAAAGTTGTCAGCCCAAAACAGCCATTAAAGAAACGATCGTCTCTCACAAAGAAATCCGGGTCTACCCCAACCCCATAGCCCCCGGTGATATGCTGCACGTAAATACAATGAGTGAGGATGTCGTTTCCTTCCTCCTGTATACGCCCGGCGGAACCTTAATACACTCAGGCACACTCGATCCCTGCTGTCGAGATATCAGAATGCCTGATCTGCCGCAAGGTCTCTACATATTGAAAGTGACTGAAATCCACGGCATCCATTGTGATGTGTATAAAATAATTTGCCTTTAGTAGGTCAGGCCAAAAGCCCAAAGGGGTATGATATTCTGATACCCATACTCAATGTCATCTTTGACCACAAATGAAAGATCATCATTGGGTAGCTGTTTCAGTTTTTTACTTTTTCCTCCCACCTCAAAATTGTACTGATCCACCTTAAAATCAACTTTCTCAGAGGATGTCACCTGATGGTGTACGCGCATCTGGTTGTAAAAGAAAGTTTCCCTCATAGAACCTATATCTGACCTGTCTTCCAATAGATGTACCATTAGATTTGTATTGTCAAGATACACTTTGTTTACTTTCCCTAAACCCCGGATACCCCCGATATCACTCCTCAACTGGCTGATTAAACCTGCCTTTTCCATGAAATAGAAATAGTCGTCAAGCGAGTTCCTGCTGACGCCAATAATATCTGAAATTTTACTAAAATTGGGCTTAAAAGGTACACTTTCTGCAAGAATTGACAGCAAATGCTTTAACTTTCGACTGGTGCCTACACTTAAATTGGCATAATAGGGTATATCCGACTCCAGCGTTTGTACGATAATCTGTCCAAGACGGAGATTCAATTCACCCTCGAGACCAAAAGGGTAATACCCTCTTTTTAGATAGTCGCGAAAAAAAGGCAGGGGATGCGGGATATCAGGCAAGCAAGGCTCGTGATGTATTATCTGTTCCAGAGTATAAACACCTGCGTTGTAACCGTGGTATAGCGTCAGATATTCCCTGAAAGACAATCCTTGTAATGTATATACAAGTGCGCGTCGACTCAAATCTGCAGAACCCTTTATTATATCCAATACAGAAGAACCAGTGAATACAATTTTCAGCGATGGAAACGCATCATACATATTTTTTAATTCCCTTGACCAGTCTTGATACTTGTGAATTTCATCGATGATTAAGTACTCTCCAGCTGACATGTAAAACGAATTGGCTACATCGTACAGCCTATTTTCTCCAAAATACAAATCATCAGCAGATATATATAATGCTCTTTTACTATCCAGCTTTTCCTTTATAAACTGGAGAACCATCGTAGTTTTACCGACACCCCTTGGACCTACGATACCAATCATCCTGCTATCCCAAGAGATTTTATCATACAGATAGCGCTTCATATCTGTAGCTGTGTGCTGCAGCAATGCTTCAAATTTCTGATACAGTGAATGCATGAATTTTATGATTTTATACAAAATTAAATAAATTGCACTTTATAATATGCATTTATTTTATATTTTGCTCATTTTATTGTGCATATTTCCATAAAAGGACGATTCATAAAGAATACCTAAGTGTCTGATCATATTTTACATTAAGGCGCAAGCATTTGAAATGAACATGAGGCGATCACACAAAACAGGATGATTATTTTTCATGCGAATTCCATATGACCTTGAGATTCAGTCACTCGGAGAGTAATAAACTAAAAATAAACATATAAAATCGACATGAGTAAAATAATCATTTACTCACAAAATGTAATGATTATTTTACTCATCAAAGATTCCATATGACCTTGATATTCAGTCACTCGGAGAGTGATAAACTATAAATAAACATATAAAATATAAGAGCAGAATAGTGAGGTGTGTACCTAAAAAATTCCTTACATTTGACGTAAATGAATCAGAAAATGGACTACTTTTGTCAGAACTGGTTGTGATTTATTAAAAATACAACCATCAAAAATCAAGCAATTAGTTTTAGATTCACATGTGTTAACAAAATGATTATGAAGGTCCTGGTAGATATCTCAGACAATGAAGCAACATTTGGAGTGAAAGTATTGAAAAGCTTGTCATTTGTCAAAACAGTTGAACAGGTAGATACTGCAACACTCGCTATATGGGAGAATCTTCATGATGCTGCTGAAGAGGTAAGATTGCATAAAAACGGAAATATTAAATTAAAAACGATCCAGGATGTTATAGATGAATTATGAAATATTCACTACACGTACTTTTGAGAAGGAAATCAAACGACTTTCAAAAAAATATCCTTCTTTGAAAAATGACTTTACCACCCTCATTTTTGAACTTGTTAAAAAACCTAAAACAGGGACATATTTAGGGAATAATTGCTATAAAATTCGTCTTGCCATAAAAAGCAAAGGCAAAGGTAAAAGCGGAGGAGGAAGAGTCATCACTTATGTTTACACGGACCATCAGCGCATTTACCTGCTCACAATCTATGACAAAAGTGAAACGGCTGACATACAGACACCTGTACTACAACAACTGATTGAACATTTATCTTTTGACTTATAAAAATCTCCCCCCCATATAACTTTTTTTCCTACTTTTGGTCTAAGACGCAAATGCCTTTCTATGCGACACATGCTTGTTCTCACCTTGTTCTGTTGCCACATGGTTCTCAATGCGCAGACACCTTGTTTTTCAAACGATTTTAGGGATAGTTCAACTATTTTTGAAAGTCGGCTAAAATCTGGAGAAACGCCGGAGAATCTCGAAAATACAGATACCTTTGACGTGGTCTTTCACATCCTGCATACCGGCGAAGCTGTCGGCCAGGGCGGCAATATTTCCGATGCCCAGATCGAAAGCGCCGTGCTGAGCCTCAACCGCGACTTCAATGCCTGGCCCATTCACGATTCCATTTCCATACACCCCAATGGCGTAGATAGCAAACTATATTTCCGGCTCGCCTGCCGAGACCCGCAGGGCAAACCCAGCAACGGCATTGTCCGGGTCGATGGGACCGTAGTGCCCGGATACGCGCAGGATGGCTTCGTCTTTGTCGCCGGAAATACCGGAAACAACAACGCACTCGTAGCACTTTCCCGGTGGCCCGACAAACAATACGTCAATATCTGGGTCACTCACCGCATGCTGACACCCTTCAGCGGACTGACATTCGGCGGTGGCTTTGGCCCCGGTTCAGTCCTTTTCAATGCAGGCGGCGGCGGTCTCTACCTCAACTACCGCGTTGTAGGGTGCGATCCAGATGGCACAAAAGGGTACAACCTCACCAACCGCTACGGAAAAATCATTTCTCACGAAATGGGGCATTACTTCGGACTGTTGCACACCTTTGAAGGTGAAAAATGTGCTGAAGTCAACTGCAACGTGGAAGGCGACCGGGTTTGCGATACAGAACCCCACAACAATGCCCGCAGCAATGATGCAAGCTGCAATGAGACCGTCGAATGCGGCAGCCGCGAACCAGTCGAAAACCTGATGAACTACAGCGGAACTACCTGCGGCAATATCTTCACCGCCGGACAAAAAAACAGGATGAAGTCTTTCATCCAACAGTTTCTAGCAACCGTCTACAACCAACCGGCCTGTCAGCTGTCATCTTCAAACGACGCTACCCTTTCTGCCACAGCCATCTCACTTTTTCCCAACCCTTGTGCCGGCATGCTTACCATACAGTTACCCGCACCTGGACAGGTAAAGCTATTTGATTCCATGGGGCGGTTTCTGCACAACGAATTCCTGACCGATGGAACCCATACCCTCTCCGTCATTGATTTTCCAAAAGGCATGCTCTACTTTACCTTTCAGACAAAAGATTCGCTGACCACACAACGATTCATCCATGAATGATTCGACAATGCCTCACGAAAATACGCCTTGTGCCAATTGCGGCGCTATCCCGGTAGGTCGCTATTGTCCAAACTGCGGCCAGTCTGCCAGGGTGTATGAAAAGCCTGTACTGGCATTTTTAAAGGAATTTTTAGGTGACCTTTTTGCATTTGACTCCCGTTTCTGGCGCAGCCTGCCCGCTCTGATCGTACGTCCCGGCACTATGATCAGTGAATACATCAGCGGAAAACACGGTTCCTACATGCCACCATTTCGCATTTATGTATTCGTTAGTTTCTTTTTCTTTCTCTTGCTTGAATTTTTCACTACCGCCAATCTGGAAAAAAATGCAAAGTCCTTCTCTAATCCATCCGTCGCAGACTCCATCGTGCAGAGCCTGACCCAAATAGATTCGGTCAGTCATTTTCAAGCCGCTAAAGACTCCTCTACTGCGCATGATGCTACTAATAGAACAGTAAACCTCCAGATCGACGGTCAGGATTCAGCAACCACCAAGGCCAGACTGAAAGAAATCCTGGAAGACCCGGCGAAATACATTTCTAAATTTTATAAAAACCTGTCCTGGTCATTTTTCCTTCTCCTGCCTCTGCTGGGCTTTTTCTTCTGGCTGTTTTTCAGGAAGGCACGGGCCTTTTACGTGCCTCATTTTTTATTTGCCATACAATTGCACACCATGCTGTTTTTTGTACTGGCACTGATCCTCGCAATCGACCTGCTGTGGCCTTCCGCTGCGAATTTCGTGCAGGGCAGTCCGCTATGGCTCCTACCCGCTCACGCTGTCCTGGGAGCCCGGCAATTATACGGCCTTGGCTGGATGAGCACTTTTTTTCGCCTGGCAACAGCTACTGTTCTCTATATTTTCTGTATTATTTTGGCGACAACACTGACGGTAATTTATATATTTACCTCCTGAGTGCTTGAAAATGAAAACCAATTGCCCGGCTTTCCTACCCTTGTCGCAGGTAGCTGTTCCGTATAGAGGAAACGGGTGAAGCAGACCAAAACTGTCCAACATGGAGTATATTTTCTTATCATCATACCGCCTTTTTTTGGGGGGTTGTTGCTTGATCCTCACAATCTACCCATGGGGCAAGGGAAATAGCCAGTCACTTCACGCGGGTGCCGCACAGCATACCCTTCACCCGATGCAGGATTCACTGTACTTCGCCGGGGCTGAGCGGAACCGAAAATTTATCGATGTCGAAGACGGCCTGTATGTCAAAGCTGTTGCCCTGGAGCGGGGAGACACCTCCATGGCCATCCTGACGTTTGACTGTATCGGGCTGATGTATCCCGAACTGGTACGCATCCGGGAGCGAGTAAAACAACTTATTCCAGGGTTTACTACTGAACACCTCGTCATGTCCTCAACCCATACTCATACCGGGCCCGATGTAGTGGGTTTGTGGGGTAAAGACCAGATGAGCAGTGGCATCAATGACATTTTTCTGGACTCTCTGGTCGAATGGTCAGCAAAGACCGTGTCAATGGCATGGCAAAGCAGAGTCCCGGTGAGCCTTGATCTGGCAACAGGCCAGTTTGGAGAAGACTGGGTACGCAATATCTCAGAGCCTGAGCTGATCGACCGAACCGTGAGTGTCATCCGCTTACGCGACAGCATCAACAGGAATATTGCTACACTCACCAATTTTGCCTGCCACCCTACGATCCTTATCGGGGTAACCAAAGGGGGAAGTGCAGATTATGTGGCCGGGTATTATCAATACCTTGACTCTGTACAAGGGGGTGTCAACCTGTTTTTACAAGGTGCCATTGGCGGTTGGGTACAACCGGAGGATGTGCCCCGTGCCTATGCCAACGCCATACACTACGGCCGCGAACTGGGACGGTACACATCGGCCATCATCTGCCAGGGCATCCGCAGCTCCACCGACAGGCTGGTTCTACGCAGACAGACCCTCAATTTGCCTGTTCGCAACGAAGGCTTTCGCCTGCTGTCGCAAATCGGGGTCATCAAGCGAACCTTCGCAGAAACCGTACCCACGGAAATCGCCTGCTTTCGAATTGGCGATGCCCTCTTTGCCACACACCCGGGAGAAACAAGTCCTGCACTAAGCCTTACCACGCGTAGCCTGATGCAAAATTCCGGTCCGCGCTTCGTGCTGGGGCTAGGTATGGATGCCCTCGGCTATATCCTGAAACCCACCTACTTCGTTCCTAAAAATCTCATCCCCCACAGTCCATACCTCACAAGCATGAGCCTCGGACCAGACACCTTTCCGGAAGTGGAAAACGCCCTGAAAATACTCCTTTCATTGCCCTATTAAATTCTCCCTTTTGACCCGTGAGACTTTAATTCTGGTTTCCATAACCTGCTTGCTAAGGCTTGCATTTACTCTTCTGTATAGACGCAAGCTGGAAACCCTTCCCCCATGATTTTCAGACTCGTGGTTTCCCATTGTGTAAATGCATGAGTTGTATGGTATAATTCTATTTGTACCTGCAGTTCTCCTCAAATGTTAAGAATTACATGATGTTGCAAGTGATGGTTTCACATACATTTTGTATCTTTATATGGTCAACTTGAAAATACCCACTTAAAGCAAAACTATCTAATTAAAAACATGCATTTTTATCAGCGCAACCATTCAGGCCTCAAAAAAAGACCTTTTATTGCGGGAATTGTCTTATTGCTTCTTTATTCCCTTCCTTGTGTTTCACAGACAATTTTCAGGGACGACTTTGACCAAAAAGATCCGTCCATTTTACAACAAATGCATTTCAAAGCATTCGAAATTGCTGATAGCCTGAGCCAAAAAAACCATGTTGTGTCAAAAATGGAAATACTGGAGAACGGTGAAGATACTTACCTGTTTTTTGACGGTCGTTTTGACAATTTTTACTGGACAGGATCCAAATGGGTAAACCTCTACAGGAACAAATACCACGGTTACAATTTTATGTCACGAAAATTCTCCTGCAAATTATCAGGCATTTATTCCTATGGCGGCTATGGTTTCTGGACGAACCACGGCCATATCATCCAGTTTGATTTTGGGCTGGGCAAAGACTGGAATCTGCTGAAATATTCAAAAAACCTGCCATTGGCTCCTATGTTTACCGTAGACCAGGAAAATTGTATCGCGACAATCTTCGCCGACAGTATATATAGAATTGATATTCCCAAAGAAAAAATTCTTTCTATTCAACCCAATCCCCATGCCGGATTCTTTGAGATAAAAGATTTGCCCAATGCCTTTGAAACTTCCGATTACCTGATCGTAACGCTCAAGAATGCTATCATTGAAAAACAGACCGGCAATGTCTTTCTTTTGAGGCCTCAGGTACTTTCAGCCTTACACAAAGCTGAGTCAAAAAACAGGGTGCTTTGTTATATTCAGGGCAATAAGATTGTAGTAGACAATCAGGTAAATCAGACCAAAGACACACTGGATGTTGCTGTCCTCGTAAAATCGGGACAACTCCTACTACCAAATGCATCAAAGCATACTTACTTGAAACCATTGCTAATGGTAGCCGGTTTTACCCTGCCTCTCTTCTTCGCCTGGTTCTGGTATAGTCGCCGAAAAAGAGAGGAAACCTTCATTGAACCCTGGGCCTATGATGCAGCTCATCAGAAAACACTGGAAGAAAAGTTGCAATCTCTCGCAGGTGAGACCTTAAGTATTGAACAGCTTGACGAATTATTTGGCCTGAAAGAACTGCCATCGTCAGACACTCAGCGCTATAAACGTTTCCAGTACATTCGTGAAATCAATCAATCCTACAGCATTCGCACAGGTAAGGAACTCATTATCCGACAACGTGACCCTGTGGATGGCCGGCGATTTATCTATTCGATTACTAAGTAAACCATGTGAACACACATGTAAGGTACGTTGTGTTTGGGCTTTCAATCTTGATTAAACAGACTATCTTGTATTTACTTATGTCGGTGCCAGAATTGAAAGATGAAATTTTCATCAATCATTTAATTCGTCATTAATTATAATAAACAATATATAATTTTTGTTTTTATTCATAAAACTAATTCCAAACCAAAATCATTACCCAAAGTAAGGGGAAATTGCACATTCATACTACCTTTGAGAGAACACTACCAGATAACTTACTCATCGCGGAAAATTATACAGGACTAACTAGATATTACATGCAAAACTCCTTACGACTTCTCTTTTTTGTTTTAATGTTTACGTGCGTTGCTGAAGCACAGATTGTCTACCATGACGCTGGTCCAAAAGACGACAGCACCGAAGTCGTGCGCTGGTTTAGCAGGGCACAGGCACTGAGCGACAGTCTTATGAAGAGTGGAGTCATTGTTCAAGAGGTAGATATATTGCAAAAACAGGAGAATGTATTTTTACTGATTGATGGAAGATTTGATGTATGGCTATGGGAAAACAGTACCTCCCGATGGAAAAACCTGTATCAAGGGCATCATCACGGGTATAATTATCTGGCAAAAAAATGGCTTCACAAAGGAGAAATTCTATCCTTTGGCGGCTATGGCTTCTGGCAAAAACATGGCCATGTTATCCATTTCAATCTATTGGATTCACAGTGGGAAATGCATGAACAAAGTCTGGAAATTCCCTTTGGAACCGGATACATCAGAAATGACACATTAATCGTACTGGCTGATTCGATTTATGAATACGACTTGACTGCACATCAAGTGGTTTCTGCATCACCAAACACATTTTTTTATGTGAATCTGGCCCAAAAGCCTTTTGGCATGATCGAAACCAAAGATTATTTACTTTTAGCCAACGACAATTCATTAATTTACAAGCCTACGAAAGAATTATATATCTCGGATTCAATTTCCAGACTGCCCACTTATACCCACAGATTGATTTCATCGTGTCTTTGGATTCATGACAATTCCTTAAATGTCTTCACAAAGGATCTGGTTTCTGCGGGCTTATTTGATCTTGACAAAGAAATCAAACAGTTTCACAAAGTGAAATCGACGGTGACCAGCAACCATCGGAAGCATGCTACCTGGATTCTCCTGGGGCTGGGATTTCCATTGCTCCTGGTTTTTCTAATGTTTCAGCGAAACAAAAATTCAAACGTGGAAAAAACACCCCTACCCTCGACCCCACAGATGGACATGTTGCGACTAAAAATACTTTCATTCGCGGGACAAACATTCACTGTTGAACAACTGGATGAGCTGTTTGGTCTCAATCAACCCATGCCTCCGGATTCACTTCGTTTTAAGCGATTCCAATACATTCGAGACATCAATGAAAACTACCTTATCCTCACCGGAAAACATCTCATTGTGCGAGAAAGAGACCCCGATGATGGACGGCGTTTTGTATACCTTATTCAACAATAAGACATGAGAAAACCTGCAACCCCCTTTATCCTATTTCAAGCACTGGCAACTTCCCTGTTATGGATGTTCAGGTGTTCTTGTTTCCTGGCCAGCATGGATACAGTTGGGCAGACAGTCTTTATTGATAGTCCGCCTTATCTCACGCAAAACGTCACAGAACACCTCGCAGACCAGACAGACTCTATCAGGGAAATATTGCAGAATCAGGGATTCGATCCACTCCGCTTTGACATTCTGAAAGTTGACAACCAACTATATCTCTGTCCTGATGGCCATTTCAATCTCTACCAATGGAAGGAAGGACACTGGCTAAATATCAGCCGGCAACAGGGCATGGGCTACAATTTTGGAGGAAAAAAATTTGTGTTCAATCGCCAGATTCATTCATATGGCGGATACGGCTATTGGCGCAACCACGGAGACGTGCTGCGCTTTGACAAAAAAGACAGCAGCTGGCACCTGCTGCAATTTACCGCTGGGCTAAAAGGAGGCATTGCACGCTTTACGGGCAAGGGATTATACGTTTACGGACCGCTGGCCTACTATATAGACTTAGAAAAGGAAAAAATCTATACCATTAAGAATATCATGGTTCCCGCAACACAGTCAGACCAGCCTGATAAAAACACATTAGACCTGGGTGATTACACGTTCCAAAAAGATAAGGCAGTTTTTATCGACCCACAAGCTCAGACGGTTTATACGTCAGAAGTAGCCTTATCACTTCTGGATGGGGGCAACCTGATGCATAAAAAGTATTTTCTTCATTTGAGAGGTGATAGCCTGACTTCGATGAATTGCGAGAATAAAACTGTTAGGCGTTATTCATTTCCGTCAATTACCGGACCACTCGTTGAGGCAGAACTCAGGGATCATTCAGTCAATACAATGTACTTTCTCACGGCTGGGGCAGTGCTGATTATCCTTGGTTTTTCATTTCGGGTCCTCCGGCAAAAAAAGCCAATTCTAAATACCGCAAACAGGGAAGAAAAGTTTTTTCGGGAAGAAACGACACGCATTATGATAAACGGGCTGATAACCAGGAAGCAACAGCAGTATTCGTCGCAGGAACTGGATGAGGTATTTCAAATATATTATCCCACTCAACCTGTCGCATCACGCGCAAGGCGGATTCAATACATCCAGGAAGTGAACAAAATGTACATGAATTTGTATGGAAAAGAACTGATAATCCGAAGCTCGGACCCAAATGACGGAAGAAAAAACATCTATGAAATCAATCCATAATTGCCTGATCTTATGACAGCAAAAATAAGATTACTGTATTTACTCCGAATGTTTACAATTTTGATTTTGCTGATTAGCAGAAGAGAGAACGTTTGCACCCAGATAGTTGACCAGAGATGGACAAACAATGCAACTCTGGATGAAAAGCAACAGCAATGGCTGCAAGCAGACAGTATCCTGTCTGTATATGCCAAAAAAGGTATTCAATGTCGGAGAGCAGATATTTTACAGAATGAATCTTCCAGTTTCCTCCTGCCGGATGGAACATTTGATGTGTTCTTTTGGGAAAAGCAGCAATGGAAAAATCTGTATAAAGGAATTTTTTACGGGTATAACAGGGGTGCAAAAAAGTTTTCCCTTGACGGCACATTGTATTCCTTTGGTGGGTATGGTTACTGGTATCAGAATAGTCATCTCATCCGGTTTGACTTTGCCAAAGGGGAATGGGAACTGGTTTACGCGACCAACTTAAAAGCCAATGGCATTTTTTCACTGGATCATCATTATCTGACAAGTTACGGCAATGATTGCGATCGGCTTGATCTTGAAATCCTTAAAGTCAAACACCTCGCTGATTGTGGATTTTCGCTGAAAGAAGACAGTGTTCATAATCATACTACACTGGAATTCAAATCCTATACCCTGAATCTGGCGTATCATGTCGCTATCCAAAAATCGATGCAACAAATTTTCGAGTTCTCTCACACTGGATTTCCAGCTGAATTGCAAGTGGACATGGTCCTAGAAACTATAGGAGACAGCCTGATCTGGTGGG
Source organism: Saprospiraceae bacterium (assembly GCA_021298335.1). GTDB lineage: Bacteria > Bacteroidota > Bacteroidia > Chitinophagales > Saprospiraceae > OLB9. The sequence continues at coordinate 15,281 of JAJTEZ010000037.1, forward strand.
GTAAGCCGGAACATAAATCAACGACAAGGAGATATGAAAAGCAAAAAAGCACCTCGGTGGCACTATTGGGTGCTCCAGGTTCTAAAATGATTCCTTCATCAAGTATCCATTCGCTTTTGAATTACATGATTCTCCTCGGCCTGATCCTGCTGATTTTTTTGGCAATATGGTACTTGAAAAGTAAAGTTGGAAATGATTCGCACAGTGAAAATCAGGAGACTGACGAACTTTCATTTCTACCCATAATCAATACGTTGGTCAATGTTGCGCATAAACCTCTTTCTGTTGAAGCCCTGGATAAAATCTTTGGAATCCATACACTAACTTCTCAGGATACACAACGATATAAAAGAGCCCAGCTCATCAGAGAAGTGAACACCTATTATCTATCCATTCACGGCCGCGAGCTCATTCAACGCCGTCCCGATCCTGATGATGGAAGAAAGTACATCTACATGATCTTGCCCGTTTAAGGGCCACTTACTGTAGTACTGCGAAAAATTACTGAAGCGAATCTTTTCTGACGACGCAATTGGCCGTCATGTCAGAAATCAACTCAGCTAACCTCTTTCGCTGTTCTTCTGAAGAATACTCGGACTCCAGATCTGCCATGCGCCGGTTGATTTCTGCCGATTTCTTTTCGTATTCCTCCAGTTTTTCTGGATCTGCCTGGCTGTTTACAACAGCCTGTTTTGCACTACACATATCATTCGCCAATTGAACCGCCGCCGCTTCCATTGCAGCTGTAGTTTCGGCACTGTTTTTTTGTTTTTCATTGTTGGCACATGCAGCCAAACACAAGATGGCAATCAGAGCCGGGATAACGTTTGCTAATTTCATCATCGTAAATTGAGTTGTTTGAATATTAAGGCAATAAATTCAGGGGGCAAAAATAGACATTTCTGCTGATGTTTAGGATCAGCGGAGGGGTAACACAATATTTATTTCACCCTATCAGGGTTATTTTTGATGAAGGATTCCCAATTAGTGTTCTTTTTTGTCGCTTTTCCGGGTATTTTTTTTGCCTTTTCCGGAGCCGGCATAGCTAGTGGACCTGCCGTTTGGTTATAATGACAAATGGCTACTCCCAGGGCGTCAGTAGCATCAAAATGCCTGGAAGTAATTCGTATTTTCAGGATACTTTCCAGCATAGCGGCAACCTGTTCTTTTGTGGCATTTCCATTACCCGTCACCGACTGCTTGACCTTTTTGGGCGCATACTCCGCGATGGTCAAGCCCATTGTCATCGCTGCCGCCATCGCCACTCCCTGTGCCCGACCCAGTTTTAACATCGATTGTACATTTTTACCATAAAAAGGGGCTTCAATGGCCAGTGATGCTGGAAGATAGGTCTCAATAATTTCTTGCAGCTGCAAAAAGATCTCCTTCAGCTTCTCATGCTGGTCCTCATAACTTTCCAGATGAAAAACTCCAAACGAAAGTACCCTGAGCTGACGTCCAGCCACCTCCAGGATGGCATATCCTAGAATATTCGTGCCAGGATCTACACCCAAAATGCGGTAAATGTCTGCATGATTTTCTTGTGCAACTGACATGCAAAAAATGATTATACGTTGTAAAGATGCGATAAAAAAATGGACTTTTCAGCATTTATCAGATATATGAATCATTCTTATATTGTATTTTATACATCACTAAATATATTTTATATTCACCTTAAATTTATTTTAAATAAACTAAATATATTTTTATAT
>JAJTEZ010000201.1:0-2964 GCA_021298335.1 Saprospiraceae bacterium
TGCCCTGCAAGGATTCTTCGCAGACAAACTGTTTTGTATCGTGGCGTACTTTCCAGAAAGGATATGAACTTCCCCAGGCGCTCTGTCTGGGGAACGTGTGTGTCACAAATCCACTCACCTGGGATGTCATGCCTTTGCAGCAACCGAAGGAGTTGAATCAGGGATCACTTTTGTGGGACTTTCACCAAATCCACCCTCAGCTCGTCGACGCTCAGATCTACAAGGAAATTCTCTGGGCCTCTAAACCCCGTTTTTTTGGCAGTTTGTTCCTCACCACCAGGAACTACCACGTGGCTGATATCAATTTCTATTATCTCAGTGTTCGTGAAAATGCAGAACACAGATCGAGAATGTACCTTCAAAAGCAAAAGAAATAACTCTTTTCTCTGGTGATTTTTTATATTTGTCTGGTCGTGACCACATAAATTGTCAGGCTAGTTCGAGTTGAAGCCACTGAATGTTGTTTTTATTACCCTGTTCTGTGCAGTTGTATCCCTGACGGCACAAGAGCGATACACTCCTGACTGGTCCTCACTGGATCAGCGCACTGCTCCTGAGTGGTATTCCAATGCAAAATTTGGCATTTTCATACATTGGGGCCTGTATTCCGTTCCTGCATGGGCAACCGACTCGTATGCCGATGGATTTGGCAGCAACTATGCGGAATGGTACTGGCAGCGCCTTTTTGCGCCTCAGTTAAAAATTCATAAGGATTTTACGGCATTCCACGACAGAGTCTATGGAGCAGATTTCAAATATCCGGAGTTTGCTTCTCGTTTTCAGTGTGAATTGTTTGACCCCGGAGAATGGGCCGACATGTTTGTAAAGTCCGGAGCAAAATATGTCGTCCTGACAAGCAAACACCATGACGGATATTGTCTCTGGCCATCTAAAGAGGCCTGGAACTGGAATGCGGTAGATCACGGTCCCGGCAGAGATCTTGTGGCTGAGGTGACAGCTGCCGTAAAGGCCAAAGGATTGAAAATGGGACTATATTACTCTCTTTACGAGTGGTTTAACCCCATGTATAAAAAAGATATTTCCTCCTACGTAGCACAGCATATGCTTCCACAAATGAAAGATTTGGTGTATTCATATGAGCCTGAAATCCTTTGGGCCGATGGGGACTGGGAACACCCTGCAAAGACCTGGAAAACGGAAGAGTTTTGCGCCTGGCTGTACAACGACTCTCCGGTGAAACAAACCATCGTTGTCAACGACAGACTGGGGAATGACACCCAGAGCAAACACGGCACATTTTCTACTTCAGAATACGGAAAAGGTCATCAGTCAATCCAAAGGCCATGGGAAGAAACCAGGGGAATAGGCCAGTCGTTTGGATACAATCGCAATGAAAATCTCAATGACTACGCCACCGGCAAGGAGCTGGTTCATCAATTGATTCGGGTTGTTGCCGGCGGCGGTAATTTTCTGCTTAATATTGGTCCGGATGCAGATGGTACCATTCCGGTCATCATGCAGGAGCGCCTATCGGAAATTGGCAACTGGATGAAGGTCAATGGGGAAGCCATTTACAATACCCGACCCTGGAAAGAAGAAAATGTGCTTTCAGATTCCATAAAAACAGTGTTTCTGACTCAAAATGCCACTAGCGTTTTTGCCATTTGTACTGACTGGCAGCACACAATGCGCATCCCATTTTCGCAAAAGCCTCAGAAAGTCAACCTGCTTGGATTGCCTCAGGACCTGCCATTTACCTACAAAAAAGGGTACATTATTGTCAACATGCCTGCGCTCCTTCCGGGTAAACTTCCCTGTGAATATGCATGGACGTTAAAAATCACCCCCAAACCATGAATTTAGTATCTCGGTATCACGGTGTGTTTCTGACTGCTGTAGCTTGTCTGATATTATCCACAAAGGTTTTGGCAGAGCCACCTTCCTTAGTTTTACGTAAAAAATGGAAGCTTGTATGGCACGATGAATTTGACTATACCGGCTTGCCCAATACCCGAAAATGGGGCTATGAATCGGGTCATGTCAGAAATGCTGAGCAGCAATATTATGTCGAAAATGATACATCAGCCTGTTTTGTGTCTGACGGCATGTTGAAAATCAAGGGATTGAGCCGTACAGTGCCCAACGCAAAATATGTGGCCGGATCAGACGACTGGCGCAAAAAGGATTCTCTTGCATCCTACACCTCAGCGAGTATCAATACATTCGGCAAGGCATCCTGGAAATATGGAAAGGTGGAGATTCGGGCTAAACTACCTTGCGGCAGGGGTATCTGGCCTGCCTTCTGGATGATGGGCGCCAACCGGGGGCAGGTAAAATGGCCTGAATGTGGCGAAATTGACATCATGGAATACATCGGAGCAAAAGATTCCACAACCATCTACGGCACCATTCACCGCGATAGTGAAAAGGATGATCCGCCGTATTATTCTACCGGCAAGACGATAAAATGCCAGACCATACATACAGATTTTCACACCTATAGTATGGAATGGAATAAGAAGTATATAGATATCCTTTTCGATGGAAAACGATATTTCAGATATAAAATAGCGCACGCCACAAGAAAAAATGGCGACAATCCTTTCAGAAAACCATTTTACCTCCTGATAAACCTGGCCCTCGGATCTGGCTGGCCTGGTCCAATAGATCCCACAGATTTACCTGCTGAATTGATTGTCGACTACGTACGCGTATACCAAAAACAATAATTACAATGACTGAAATAATATCACCTCCTGTGCGCACCTTTTTCAGATTGATGGACCAATGCTGCTTCCTAAGGATTTGGCTGTTTGCACTTTTGTTGCCTGTTCACATATTTGGACAGTCTCACAAGGAGTATGTACCAGACCCCGATCCATCAATAGATGCCCGCCTGGAAGAGTGGAAAGACCTGAAATTCGGACTGCTCATGCACTGGGGCCCCTATAGCCAGTGGGGTGTGGTGGAAAGCTGGAGCATCTGCCCGGAAGATCTGCCCTG
>JAJTEZ010000201.1:2991-6391 GCA_021298335.1 Saprospiraceae bacterium
AAGATCTGCCCTGGGCCGCCGCTGCCAGAAAGAAAGGGGTGGCAGAAAATAATTACGATGCCTACAAACAAGCGTATGAAGCGTTAAAATCCACCTTTAATCCTACTTCATTCGCTCCCGAAAAATGGGCTGCCGCCGCACGCGAAGCCGGCATGAAATACGTCATCTTTACCACCAAACACCACGATGGTTTCTGCATGTTTGATACCAAAGAAACCCGGTACAAGATCACCGACAGGGAATGCCCTTTCTCCACGAACCCCCGCAGCAATGTGACCAAAGAAATCTTTGAGGCCTTCCGGAAAGAAGGATTCTGGACAGGTGCCTATTTTTCCAAGCCCGACTGGAATATGGACGCCTATTGGTGGAAGAAATTCCCTGTGGCAGACAGAAACTGCAATTACCAGATCTCCAAATATCCGGACATGTGGCAAAAATATGTGGACTTCACCCACAATCAGATCAATGAACTCATGACGGATTATGGAAAAATTGATATCCTCTGGCTCGATGGCGGTTGGGTGCGCAAAACCAGTGATGAAGAAGTGAAAGGGTATTTGAATGAAGTGTACGAAGGCGTGCGCTATTCCAGAAATCCGCAGAATCAGGACATAGATATTGAACGACTTGCGCTGAACGCCCGAAAAAAACAGCCCGGTCTGATCGTAGTGGACAGAGCATGCCCAGGGCCATACCAGAATTACCTCACTCCCGAACAGCATATCCCTGCCGAAGGACTTCCGTATCCTTGGGAAACCTGTATGACGATGGCCGGAAGCTGGAGCCATGTGCCGGGAGATGTATATAAACCTACCGGCGATATCCTCCGCAAGCTGGTGGACATTGTGAGCAAGGGTGGCAACTATCTGCTCAACATCGGTCCCCGTCCGGATGGCGAATGGGACGACACAGCATACCAACGACTCAAAGAAATAGGTGCCTGGCTAAACGTCAATGGGGAAGCAATTTATAAAACACGCATGTATGAGGTCTATGGGGAAGGAGAACAAGTGCGTTACACCCGCTCAGCCGATGGCAAATCTGTGTATGTGTTTGTCATGGACAGCTCAAAATCAGAAGTCGCCCTGGAAAAACTGACCATTTCTGACTCGGCAACACCAGTAATTCTGGGAAATGCAGAACCAATATTGTGGAAGAAAGCGAACAAAGGGCTTGTCTTTTCACTCACAGAAAGCCAAAAAAAGGCTGCAAACAACATTTTGGTCATAAAAGTTCCCCAAAATGCCAAAAAGTGATGCCATGGCCTTTTACCTAAAATGCAGCATTGTTCTATTCATCAACCTGGTCGCTGGATTGGGAGGACAGTTCTCTCTGTTTGGTCAGACACTCTCCGTCATATCTGGAATGGAGGCATTGCCTGCGTGGCAGGGTTTGCAGCCTGCCGACTCCGACTGGCTAATTACGCCATCGGAGCAAAAAGCGGGAGTTTACAAAAGCAAGGATGGCAAAGATGTCATTCTGGATAATGGCCTCGTCAGGAGAGTATTTCGCATCACTCCCAATGTGGCTTGTTATGATTATACCAACCTGACCAACGGGCAGCAACTCTTGCGAACAATTTCTGAAGAAGCGCGCGTGGAAATTGCCGGAAAGTCCTGGCACATCGGCGGACTTATAGCACCTTCCGAACGTGGCTACTTCATGCCTCAATGGCTTGATCAACTGGCGATTGATTCATCTGCATTCCGGCTGGTTTCTGTCAAAGTAAAACCTTTACAGCCATTCGTGTCCAATTCGTCAGCTCGATGGCGCTTCCCGGCTCCTCAAAAATCCGGACAGGAACTGATTTTCTCTTTTGGACGACCCGATGCCCGGACAATGGAAGCTTTGACTGTAGATGTGCATTATGAAATCTATGATGGTTTACCCCTGATCGTAAAGTACATTTCCATACACAACCATACATCCGAACCACTGACCATCGGCAGGGTAGTCAATGAGACACTGGCTTTGGTAGAGGAGGAAAGCGCTGTGGTGGGTAAGCCGGAGCAGATGAAAAAACAGCACGGCCTGTATATCGAAACCAATTACGCCTTCAACAACGCCATGCGGTATGACATCAGCGACCAGACAACGCACTGGAGCATTGACAAAGCCTACACGTCGCAGGTGAATTACAATTATGAAACGCCCTGTAAGGTGGAGGTATATCCTGAAAAAGTGATATCTGTAGAGTTGGCCCCCGGTGCATCGATGGTGTCTGTGCGCTCGCATGAATTGCTGATGGATAGCTATGACAGGGAACGTCGTGGTTTATTCATACGTCGGATGTACCGCGTGATCGCTCCCTGGACCAACGAAAATCCTATCTTTATGCACCTGGTCAGCAAGACTGACGAGGAAGTCATTCAAGCCATCGACCAATGTGCTGCCACAGGCTATGAAGCTTTGATTCTCAGCTTTGGCAGCCACCTCAATATGGAAGATGACAGTGAGGCAAACCTGCAGCGGTGGAAACGATTGGCCGATTATGCCCATGAACGGAATATCGAAATTGGTGGATATTCTCTCTTCAGCTCAAGGCGTATAAGCGATGAAGATGACGTCATCGATCCTGTCAGTGGAAAACCCGATGCCGCCGCCTTTTTTGGGCATGCCCCCTGTATGGGGAGTCGGTGGGGATTGGCATACCTTCAGAAGTTGAAGCGGTTTTTTAAAGAGACGGGATTTGACCTGTTTGAAAATGATGGGCCTTATCCTGGCGATGTTTGTGCGTCAACCACCCATCCCGGTCATCAAGGACTCGGTGATTCACAATGGAGGCAAATGGCCCTGCAAAAAGAATTATATCAATGGCTAAATGCACGGGGCGTGTATATCAATGCGCCCGACTGGTATTTTCTGGATGGCACCCATAAAATAGCCATCGGCTACAGGGAGGTCAATTTTTCGCTGCCCCGCGACAACCAGAAGATTCTGAACCGACAAAATATTTATGACGGCACCTTCGAAAAAAACCCCTCGATGGGCTGGGGTTTTGTACCCCTGACCAAATACCAGGGAGGTGGTCCGGAGGCCATTCTGGAGCCCCTCAGCGAGCACCTGGCTGATTACAGGCAACTGATGTTTCAGTACTACGGTGCCGGTGTCCAGGCATGCTATCGCGGACCCCGGCTGTTTGACACCGAAAAAACACGGTTGATGGTCTTGGATGTCATCGACTGGTATAAATCGTATCGAGACATCCTCAATGCAGATATCATACACCTTCGCAGACCCGATGGCAGAGACTGGGATGGCATCATGCACGTGCATGCCGGACTGAAGGTCAAGGGTTTTGTGTTGCTGTACAACCCGCTTCCCGAGAAGATCTTGCGGACCATCTCGCTGCCCCTCTATTACACTGGACTCACCAGCGAAGCCACCGTCAAACACAAAG
>JAJTEZ010000202.1 GCA_021298335.1 Saprospiraceae bacterium
CCAGGCAGTGTAAAAGGCATAAGAACCGGTTCCGTCCAAATGCCGTTTTCCCGGTCTGAATAGAAAATCTGGCAGTAGCTGTCAGATTGCTCATCGCTCTGACATCGGGTAAAATATACTCGTTCCATATTACGGGCAAACCAGGCTGCTCCTTCGTTGCCTTCCGTATTCAGAAAGGCATCGAATTTCTGCACTTCAGAGCCACTGCGCGACATGATGAATAAATCTGTAAATTTTTCACCCGTCCATTGGTAGGGATTTTTTCCTGTTGCCTCCTTCCGTTCCGAAGTAAACACTAAAAAACGATCTTCAAACAAGGCAGGCGCATAATCTGATACTGAGGAGTTTTCAAATACTTTTTCAATTTGAAATGCCGGCTTTTTATTTTTGCTGTCAATCGCTTGCTGGCATATCAGGATGTCCCTGTCTGCCTCCAGTCTCTTGCCGGGCATTTCTCCAAGTTTTCGGTACAAGGTGATGGCCTCATTATATTCTTCGAGTGCCCTGTGAGCGCGCGCCTGGGCGGACAAAGCTTCCGGACCATAGCCATTCTCAGCAGCCTGGCGGAAGGCCGACAAGGCTTCCCTATACTGCAATAAACGCATCCAGGCATCACCCAGTAACCAGTATTTTCTTGCTTTCATTTGTGGCGATACTTTCTCCGCCAATTCCTGTTCCAGTAAATTCACAGCAAGAGCATACTGTTTTCGCTCATAGGCTGTAATTCCATCTTTGATCTTACTTTGAACTGAGCAGGCAAGCATCGAAATAACACAAAGCAGCAGAACCATCCATCCATCCCGGATCATGTTACAGGAATTTATTGCAAGATACTATAAATCTGTTGAGATAAGCACATCACTAAACATCGTCAGTAGGAAACTTTATGTCATTGAAACAGATTTGAAAAGAATTTTCTATGACAAATTAATCTAGTGCAAGCATACCGGCTTCATCCTATTCCCATAAATAAAAAAGGGGATCCAATTGCTTGAGTCCCCTTTTTCTTTATTTCTAAGATCTCTTATGCTTTTTTCTTTGCATCAGGAGTTCTTTTCTTAACAGTGAGATTGGCAGCGAGATCATGCAGGATCGGCGCAGCCACAAATATGGAAGAATACGTACCGATACCGATACCTACAAGCAATGCAAAGGCAAAACCCTTAATGCTGGCTCCTCCAAACAAGAACAGGATCAACACAACTATGAATGTGGTGAATGAAGTCATGGACGTTCGAGAAATAGTGGAATTGATTGCATCATTGATAACTTCATCATTCGACTTATTCACATGCATGTAAAAATACTCCCTGATCCTGTCAAAGATGATGACCGTATCGTTGATGGAATATCCGATCACTGTCAATATCGCGGCGATAAATGCCTGGTCTATTTCCAGTGAAAACGGAAGAATACCCCGGAAAAGTGAGAATACCCCAAGCACAACCAACGCATCATGAATCAAGGCAACAATCGCACCAACACTATACTGCCATTTGCTGAAACGCAAAAAGATGTATAAAAACACGGCCAAAATAGCAAGAATACCCGCATAAATGGATGATGTTTTCAAGTCATCTGCAATGGTTGGACCTACCTGGGCACTGCTCACCAAGTGAATCTTATCATTGCCTGTTTCATTATTTGAAAAATCTTCCAAAGACACCTCTGTACCTGCAATCGATACAATACCTTCATGTAACTTCGCTACAACTTTCTGGGCAGTATCGTCGGCATTCTCTGCTACGAGATAGGAGGTCGTCACATTAAACGTATTTTCAGTATCTACCTGCTTTACCACAGGTGCGGCTCCAAAGGTCTTCTCCAGACCGTCACGGAGTATATCTGCCGTCATGCCCTCACTTCCTGTAAACTGGATATTGTAGGAAAAACCACCTTTATAGTCCACTCCCAGGTCAAAACCTCGGGTAAAAATGGAAATCAGACCTGCGACAATCAATGTACCCGAGAAAATGTAGGCTACTTTTCTATTCCCAATAAAGTCAAAATTGAATGATTTGAAGGCATTCTTTGAAAACGAAGTCCATAAGGAGATATCCTTGCCTTTATCCAACCACCAGTCAATCATGAGGCGTGTCACAAAAATTGCCGTAAATAATGAACTTAGTACACCAATGATCAATACCACTGCGAATCCCTTCACCGGCCCCAATCCAAAATATGCCAGAATCATAGCTGTCAGAATCGTCGTAACGTTGGCATCTATGATGGCAGAATATGAATTCTTATATCCATCAGTGATGGCTTGTCTGAGTGACTTTCCTGCTTCCAGCTCTTCTTTCACCCTTTCGTATATGATTACGTTTGCATCTACCGCCATACCAATCGTCAATACGATACCCGCAATTCCTGACAGGGTCAGTACGGTTCCAAAACTTGACAGCGTACCGAAGATCAGGAATACGTTCAAGAGAAGGGCGATGATGGAAATGATACCACTTCCTGCATAATATGCCAACATGGTCAAAATGACGAGCAGGAATCCGATCAACAGTGAGTTGATACTCTTCGTGATGTTTGTCTTACCCAATGATGGTCCCACGTTGGACTCCTGAATGATTTTAGTGCGGGCAGGCAATTTACCTACCTCCAGGATACTCGCGAAATCTACTGCTTCCTCCACTGAAAAGTTTCCAGTGATAGAAGACGATCCTCCTGTAATTGCATCGTTTACGCGTGGTGCAGAAACGACCTCTCCGTCGAGGGTAATTGCAATTTCCCTGTTGCCATCATTCGCAGCTTTTGTGGTCATATCTGCCCATTTCTTTGCGCCGGCGGCATTCATACGCAGGTTTACCTCTACTTCACCATTCAGGTTGTTTAATGTCTGAGCAGCACTTGTGACCACATCGCCATCTAGAGGAGCTAATTCTGTATTGTTTTGTTTTTTAATGAGGTAAAGTTCATAATTTGCTGTCAGTAAGCCATTTTCATCCTGAGACGGCTTGTAAGACCACATGAATTGGGCATTTTTAGGGAACAAAGCCTTGATGTCTGACCTTTCAAGCAGGTTACTGATGTATGATTTTCTGGATTTATCTGCAAGTCCCATCACGCTTGGTGCCAGAGTTCCACCGTTCAGGTTTAGCGCAGCAAGCAGCTTTCCCTTCTGTCCTGCAGTGGATGCTGCAGCCGCTCCTTTATCTTCCACCTGGATGGTATCAATAGCATTTCCGAGATTGTCGTAGATCACAGAGTCCTTCATGGCCACAGCGGTCTTCTCTTCAACTGGAGCTACTACAGAGTCCTGTACTGTAGTATCTGCCACTGCGACTTTTGCAGCTTCTCTTTCCGACAATTTATCTGCCTCCTGGAACGCAGCCATGATGCCCGGGTCAGAAGATCTGTATGTATCCCAGAATTCTCAAATGTGAGGTTTACCGTTTCATCAGCTTTTGAACGAATCAGTCTGGTAATCGTACCATCATCTGCTGTAGGGCTTACCTCCCCTAAATTTTCGCTTCTGCCAAAGACGCGAACCAGCTTGTCTGGACCTGCTATTTTTCTGTACTCGTCGGCGAATAAGGTAATGAAGTCAGACTGCGAACTTTTCATCGCCTTGTCTGCATTTTCCAATGCCTTAACAAAGTCAGCATTACTTGCATTTCTGCCGGCCAGTGATTTCAGGAAATCTCCAAGATCGACCTGCAGCACAGTACTCATACCTCCTTTCAGGTCAAGACCGAGAGCCAGCTGTTGCTTTTTCAGTTCGCTGTACGTGTATGCCTTTACTTTCGGTATATTAAATATTTCAATTCCTGACACAGAATCAAGATACTTGGCCCTGGCAAGTTTAAAATCAGCTGAAGATGCTTCATCCAGGGTCTTGCCCGTGGCTTTCATGGCATATTCATCAGCAGCGTTTTCCACATTGTTTGTAGGAATAAACATGGCAAATTGTAATGCGCAAACGGCAATTAACAATACCAGAGTAATTTTAACTAGACCTTTACCTTGCATAATTGTGAATCGATTGATTTTCAAAAAACAGCGCAAATATAGCGTTTTTGCCAAATTAATCAGTTTTTAAAATGAATAGATCATCTTTTTTTTAAAATTTCATGATATTCTATTGGTAAACAACGAATTACAACCTAGTCCGAGAATCCAAGTCTATGTTACTTCTCACTCTATGAATCTTACTTGTTTGCAGATTTTTTTTTGATTTCTTCAGTGTTTGGTGAATTATTTTGTATTCAGTGGAATGATACCAAAATTTAAACATTCCCTCTGCTGTGCGCGTTTGGTGTCCGAAGTTCAACAGTAGCATAAAAATGAAAATTGCCATAGACCTGAAAACCGGCCTCCCCATTGAGGAAGCATCACAAGAGAAAACCGGCAATGACTCGGAAGGGAAGGAACTGGTTGTTGGCATCGATCTTGGAACAACGCACAGCCTCATCGCCACTATGCAGGAGGGACGACCAGTCACCATACGAAAACAGGGATCAGAATACGCCCTCGTACCTTCTGTGGTGTATTTTCCACCATCCGGCAAGCCTGTAGTAGGTGAAGAAGCAAAGCAACATCTTGTGACTGATCCGCAACACACCATTTTTTCTGTCAAGAGGCTCATGGGCAAATCGTACCAGGATGTGCATGCCCTCAAAGACAGTCTCGGTTATGAAGTCATTGAAGACGACACAGATGCTCTGGTAAAAATCCGGGTGGGCACGTCCTACTATAATCCCGTTACTCTATCAGCCGAGATTCTCAGAGAACTCAAAAGCCAGGCTGAGCAGGCTCTCCAAACGACCATTTATAAGGCAGTCATTACCGTGCCTGCCTATTTTAACGATGCCCAGCGACAAGCCACGCGAGACGCCGGCAAACTCGCAGGTCTGGATGTGCTGCGCATTATTAATGAGCCGACAGCTGCAAGTCTTGCATTTGGCCTGGGACTTGACCGAGAGACCAG
>JAJTEZ010000038.1 GCA_021298335.1 Saprospiraceae bacterium
AAGTGACAAACGGAAGTTGTACAACTGTCAATGCCGCAGGAAGCTATATGGCTCAGGTAACCGGTACCAATGGCTGCTCTACTAATGTTACTTCCACTGTCACTGTTTCAGGAGATGCGCCGGTAATTGCTGTACAGACTCCAGCTTCGTTAACTTGTTCTCAGACAGAAGTTACATTGCAGGGAAGCGTAGGTGGAAACGCTGGTGATTTTACATTCCAGTGGTCTACATCAAACGGTAATATTGTTTCCGGTGGTACTACACTCACACCAGTAGTAAGCCAAAGTGGTACATACACCATGGTGGCGACAAACACTACAAATGGCTGTACATCTTCAACTCAGGTAACCGTCAATGCAATAGCTAACACACTCGCAATGCAGAATGTGAGCATTACAAATGATGCAAACAATCAAAACCTGGGTGCTATTACGATTGATGTAAGTGGAGGAACAACTCCATTAACGTTCCAATGGTCAAATGGCCAGACAACACAAAATCTTTCAGGCATCGGAACAGGTGTATATTCTTGCCAGGTGACTGACGCGAATGGTTGTACAAAGCAATTAGGACCATTTGAAGTTGCCAATGTTTCATCTGCAGAGGATTTAGCTTGGGTGAGCCAGTTTTCAGTATTCCCTAACCCTGCCAGACAGACAGTAAACCTGAATATCGAACTGGTCAACCAGGGAAGTGTAAAAGTTAGTTTTGTGAATAGCCTGGGTGGACAGGTGCTAAGCCGTTCATACAATGGAAATGTTGCAGATCAAATCGATCTGACTACATTCCCTTCAGGTGTTTACCAAGTTGTTCTTGAAGGAGCAGGCTTTGTAACTTCCAGAAAAGTTGTCATTTTGAAATAATCTTAGATTTATCAATAGTTATAAAGGGGAGGATGTGCGCTGCATATCCTCCCCTTTTTTATTTGAGTTTTAGCTTTGCTCGAGTCGATTTACTTTCGCAATCGAGCAGCAATCAGGGCTTTATTGTATCTTTGAGGTTGAAATTGTTAAGGTATGGCAGAACTGGGTAAAAAGGCATCTTTGCGCATCAACAGAAAAACTGACTTCGGATTTTATCTGGATGGAGGAAGTCTTGGAGAAATACTGATGCCTAAAAGGTATATTACTCCAGATATGAAACCAGGTGATGAAGTAGAGGTTTTTGTCTTTCTTGACGGAGAAGAGAGATTAGTGGCAACAACGGAAGCTCCTATTGCTCAGGTTGGTGAATTCGGATTCATGAAAGTTTCCAAGGTGGAAAAAATGGGCGCATTCCTGCAGTGGGGTGTGAGCAAAGAACTCCTCGTACCATTTAGCGAACAACGGGTAAAGATGGAAGAAGGTAAGTCCTACCTGGTGTTTGTCTATGTTGATAAGCTTACGGATCGGGTAGCTGCCTCCATGAAACTGGAAAAATTCTTTTCAAAGGAACAACCAGTCTATCAGATAGGGCAAGAAGTTTCAGTCCTTATTTGGGTACAGACTGATCTGGGCTATAAGGTAATCGTTGATGGCAAGTTCCTGGGCATGCTGTATAAAAATGAAGTCTTCAAGAAGCTAACTACAGGCATGTCACTTATGGCATATGTAAAAAAACTACGCGATGATGGTAAAATTGATCTGGCACTAGAAAAGCCAGGCTTTGCCCGCGTTAATCCTCACGAACAAAAATTACTCGAGTTGTTACAAAAGTCAGGTGGTTTTCTTCCGTATGGAGACAAAACAGACCCCGAAGTGATTTATAAAGTGTTCGGAATGAGCAAAAAAATGTACAAGCAACTCATTGGTGCACTATTTAAACAAAAACGAATCACCATTGCCCCTGAGGGCATAAGGCTTGTTGGGTGATTATTTTTGCTTTGCGTTGAATTGGTCCGTCATTTCCTTTGAAATTGCCCCGGAAACTACGCGGATGTACATTTTATTTTCTACTTCAAGTGTGATGGAATTGTCTTCAATTTTACTGATTTGACCAATGATCCCACTGGTAGTGACAACATCATCACCCTTTTTTAAAGAAGCTGCAAATGAATTTTGCTCTTTTTGCTTTTTCATTTGTGGGCGAATAAAGAAAAAGTAAAAAAAGGCCAGCATTAATGCAGGAAATAATATGGAAGAAAACATACTTGATCCTGCCTGTAAAATAATCATCGTCATCAATGTCATATAGATTGGTTTTGGACAAAGATACGCCATTTGAGATTTCTTGCCTAGTTCAGGTTTCCGAAATACATAGAAAGACAAAAAATATATATTTTTACGAATTAAATTGATTCAGGTGTACGATACTTCAGGTGATCATGATGTCCAGCTTTGGCAAAAACTGAAAAATGGCGACACAGTCGCCTTTCAGCAAATTTATGAAATGCACATCAACTCACTCTCTTTGTACTGCCGTAGATTTACAAAGGATTTGTCGCTGATTGAAGATACATTACATGATGTTTTTGTGCAGTTATGGACACGCCGTGAATCATTGGGTATGACTAACTCTATTGTTAAGTACCTAACAGTGACAGTTCGCAGAGAAATGGTCAGACGCGTTCAGAAAGGCTATCAAACAACTGGCTTCGAGACCATGGAAAACCAGAATGTAGGCTTTACCTTTTCCCCGGAAGAATCCATTGTTTTTCGTGAATTGGATGAGGAAAGATCAAAAAAACTAGAAAAAGCAATGAACATCTTGAGTGACAGGCAAAAAGAAGCATTGTATTTAAGATATTTTGAAAATATGAGCTACGAGGAAATTTGCGAGACTATGGATATTCATTATCAGTCGGTTCGTAACCTGATCTCAAAAGGAATCATCGAAATGCGCAAATTCCTGGAGTGTTTTCTATGGCTTGCATTTTATCATCTTTTTTGAGTACAAAATGTACACAATTCACTTTGTTTATCAGATGTTTAACTTTTATACATGGAATCAGAGCAATACACATTATATCAGAAACTTCTCGAAGATCCATCCTTTCTCACTTGGGTGAAATCGGATTTTGTGGAAAACGATTCGAAGTGGTCTCAGTTTATAGATGAGCACGATGATCAAATGGATGAGATTAATGCTGCAATCCGGCTGGTGCAGAGTTTTCAGGCCGACGGGTCTTCATTCATTGACAGCCATTTGTTGTGGAACAGAATCAGAGAAAGCGCAGGATTGAACATGCAGTCTGGTTCTTCTGGGGTTAAGATGGTCCTGATGAGCAGGCTTACCTGGTTGGCAGCAGCGTCGGTTGTGCTGCTGCTGATGGTAATGTTGGCTGTGCCTGGTAAAACGATAGTCGAGACGGAACCAGGAGAAGACCTAACCACTGAATTACCTGATGGATCGACAGTGCGATTGGGGGCAGGTTCCAAAATTGAATACCATAAATCTGAATGGGCTGCAGACAGAAACATTTACTTGGAAGGTTTTGCTTTTTTTGAAGTTAAAAAAGGATCCAAATTTCAAGTGCAGACAAAGAGTGGTGTTGTGACGGTATTAGGAACGAGTTTTAGTGTCCAGGATCGGTCAGGAGAATTTGAAGTCATTTGTAGGACGGGAAAAGTACGTGTTGATATTGCCAAAGGGGATTCAATGAATTTATTGCCTGGGCAAAAGGCCAGTATAGAAGGCTTTACTGGAAATCTTGACCTGGAAACAACGGAAGAAGGATTGACTGATGTACCATGGCTTCAGGGAATCTTTACATTTGAGAATGCTGAAATACGGAAAGTGGCTGAGGAGATTCAATATCAGTTTAATGTGGAAATAGAAATGGAAGCTTCCATTGGGACTAGGAAGTACACTGGTTTTTTCAAAAACAGCGATTTGGAAATGGCTTTACAAAGTGTATTCTGGCCTTTAAATATGCAATATACCATTAAGGGGCACAAAGTGACTGTTAGCCCAAAATAAACTTGTAGACCGCAACCATTGAGTGACCGATATTTAAAGTTTGGCTTGACGGGGTTTTTATTGATAGCCTCTCTTTTACATTCCTTGTCGCAAGGGAAGGAGGTTTACTCGTTTCCAGTGAAAGCTGGGGCTTCTTGTGATCAGATTCTGGAAGAATTTCGTATTGCTTTTAGCGTCAGGGTTGCTTATGATCCGATGCTTTCAGAGCATAAATCCCCCTTTGGTGTGATAATCAAAGGATATACACCGCAAGAGGTTTTTGCCAAAGTTTGTGAAATCTTTCGTTTGGACTATTTATTTTCAGACCATTCGTCCTATCTGGTCAGATCTTCGTTGCAGGATCTTGTTACTTCCAAAGAAAAAATATATCATATTCAGATTAAAGAGCAGCGTGATGGTTCCGCCGTTCCCTATGCTGCAGTTTATGATCTCGGCAAGTCTTATTTTGGGTTTACAGATGAGTTTGGTGATTGTTTTATTCGAATTCCTGACTCCATGACTAACGTGCGTCTTGTTGTTCATTCACTGGCGCATCGGGACCAGCAGATTGTGATAGAAAATGGAAAACAGCAGCATTCGTTAAAACTTGCAGATGATCCAATCAATATGCTTCCCGTTAGCGTTTCATCCTATCGTAAGAAACTGACAACACTGCAAAACCAGTCGACAGGTGTAGCTTCGGGACTTCTGGATGTCGTTATGATTTCCTCAGTTTTCTCCAAGGATATTGTTCGAACTATTCAGGTATTACCCGGTGTCGCATTTGCGGATGATTCAAAAGCGGGATTGCGAATACGGGGCGCCAATGAAGAGGCAACATTGTTGATTTTGGATCAAATGCCTGTGTATAAAGCTGACCACTTTTTTGGTGTTTTTGGGGCATTTAATTCTGGTTACATCCGAAATATTCATTTGTATAAGAATAATATTCCGGTGAGTTTCGGGGGTCGCACCAGTGGGCTGCTACACTTAGAGAGTGATGCCCAATCGAAGGGAAATGAAGTAAAAATAGATGCGAACCTTCTGTCTACTTCAGCAACTGCCAACTTGAGAATCAACAAGAGGTTCCTTTTGAAGTTTGCCGCAAGAAAGTCCTTTGCCCATCTTGCAAGTGGTGGTTTCTATGATTTGAGTCAACGAAACAATATTGGTAAAGAAAATCTCCCTTTAAATTTACAAAACATAGTAACCTCCAGACCGGCATTTGATTTTTATGATGCAAATGCCCGGGTGGTTTACCAACATAAGAGACATCAGGCTGATCTGAATCTTTTTGGTAGTTTTGACGACTTTTCAAATCAGTTCAGCAGTTCCTTTAAAATTCGGCAAAACACGATTAGTGATGAATCTTTTCAGCAGAAAAACCAGTGGGATAATATCGCCTCAGCACTCAACTACAGTTACCTTGGCCACAGTTTTGATCTGAAGTTAACGGGATTTACCACCAGATTTGCCACTGCATACGATATAAAGAGCAATTTGCTCCGCCGTGAACCGGGATTTATATTGAGAGACACGGTAGGAATTTATAACGAAAACTCCATTGAAGATGGAGGTGTCAAAGCTACTGTGCAATGGGGGAATGAACGTCAGTTTTACGCTGGAATTGAATATGTGAATCATCAGAATTACCTTCTGATAGAAAATGAACGATTCCCGGTTTTTGAAGTCAATCGAAGGGGTGGAGAGAGTAGTCTTTGGTCTGGTATGCGTATAGGAAAGAAGGCAGGTCTGTTTTTTGAGCCTGGATTGCGGCTCACAAGAGTACATTCACTAAATAAGGGCTATTTGTTGCCACAGCTTTATGTCAGCTATAATCTGCCGAACGATATACTACTAAAAGGTTCAGCGGGCCGTCATGCCCAATTTGTTCGCCAGTTTGATCATGAAAATGCATTAGGGCAGCGTCAGCAATTCTTTGTTTTGGCAAATGACCAGACTGTACCTGTTGCGACGGGTACCAACACTATGGTCGGAATGTGGAAAAGTGTTGGACCAATCGTCATCGATGTCGAGGCGTATTATAGGTGGCTGAATGGTAGCATTATGCATGCGATTCAGATGCCAGGTTTACGGCTTCCCGGAAATACTCAGTTAATACAAGGGTTTCGTTTATATCAGGGAGAAAGTAGGTCAATGGGCTTGGATGTATCCTTGATATTTGAAAAACCCTATGTGTTTTCCATGCTGACGTATACACTGAGTAAATCGGATAATCGGTTTGAGAACGTATTTAATGCCCAATGGTTTCCAGCAAATGAAGACAGTCGACACCAGATCAAATGGGTGAATACAGTGATGTACCGAAAGTTTGAAGCAAGTGTATCGTATTTGGGGGCTACGGGAAGACCTTATGTGGATTTAAGTGCCCTTGATAAAACCTCGGACAGATCAAAGTTGGATCCCACACTGTATTTAAAGCGTTTACCCGATTACCACAGATGGGATGTCGGCCTGTCTTACCGACTCCGATTATTTGGGGCCGACGTGAAAGTTTCAGGGAGCGTCTTCAATCTGCTGGATCGGACGAATGTCAAATACAGGCAATTTTTCTTCCGCCTACCACCTCCTCCAGGCTCACAAAATCAACCACTTACATCTATAGGATCAGACGTAACGCAGTTGGAGCGCACATTCAATCTTTCATTTCAACTGCATTTATCAGGAAAGTAATTATCGGGCCGATACTATATAATTTACAGGACGACCATTCCGTCAAAAACTTTCAATGCCGGGCCAATCAACCAGATCTCTGAAAAAGTATTTTCCTCTCGGCGCTGGGCAGTCACAGAAAGTATGCCGCCTTTGGTGCTTACCGAACATTGTATTTCTCCCATGATTGATTCTTTTACAGCCCAGGCAATCGCAGCGGCGGTCACACCTGTTCCACAGGAGAAAGTTTCGTCTTCCACACCCCGTTCGTAGGTGGCCACATTTAAAATGCCATTCTCCTCAGAAACAAAATTTACATTAATCCCCGATTTTCGGTATGATTCGTTATACCGAATGCCTGCTCCCGCTTGTTTTACGTCCTCTGGAATTTGTCCAAATTTCACATAATGTGGTGATCCTGTATTCAACTCAAACGTGTCCTGACCTAAATGATGTATTGTATCAACATTTTTCATTTCCAGATGTATGTCACCAGATACACCTATTTTTCCCTTATGAAGCCCGTCTACCGCCTCAAATACAGTTTCCCGTTCAAATAACCCATGGTTGTGGGCAAACTGAATCATGCATCTTCCTCCATTTCCACACATCGTACTTTGCCTGCCATCCGCGTTGAAATATACCATCTTAAAGTCAACAGATGCACTGGTTTCAAGAAGTATCAGACCATCTGCACCGATTCCAAAGTGTCGGTCACAGAGCCTGGCTATCAATTCCTGGTTGGAGTGTTGTATTTGATGGCTTTCCAACTGGTTGATAATGATAAAATCGTTGCCTGTACCCTGGTATTTTTCAAAAATCAATGAATTTGGCATAATAGGTCAGATAGTGGTTTGAAAATGACTGCAAAAGTAAAGGATTTCAGAATGCAAAGCCGAAATCATGCAGAGGATGTATCTTTTATTTCAGCTTTGTTAGGAAATGGTTGTCAGGTGCATAAACAAGCTTAAATATTAAACACGTTGATTTATTTGGGGTTATATATCTAAAGCAAGATTGTGAGTCATAAGCTGTCGCCACTCAATGATTTAAAAACAATAGGTCTTTCCGTGATTGTATCCGGTGCGAGTATCCTGATTTATCACTTGTTTTATTCCGGATATTATATTCAGGATCGAATCCAACACGTCGCAGCTAGAGCAGTTGCCGACAAGGAAGTTCAATTGGCCGAAAAATTCCTTTCAAGGCTTCAGTCAGCCCAGACTACAAATTTTATGCAGGCTGCTTCTATGGCAAAAAATGCAGTTGTGTCCATACGTGCTATGCGGGATGCAGAATCCATGCAGTCTCAAAGTGAGGTGAAATATGGATCAGGCGTTGTCGTGGGATCAGATGGCATCCTTGTCACCAATTACCATGTCGTCAGAGATTGCAGGCTCCTGGAAGTGACACTTTACGACAATCGAAAACTGGTAGGAGAAATAGTTGGCGTTGACCCATATTCAGATCTGGCAGTCCTTCGAATAGAAGCATCGGGACTACCCACACTGGTGTTTGGCAATTCCGATTCTTTACAGGTAGGTGAATGGGTGTTGGCTGTGGGTAATCCCATGAGGTTGAATTCAACTGTTACTGCAGGAATTGTCAGTGCCAAGGCGCGTCAAATTCAATTGCTCGACCATGAAGGCGTTGAAGCGTTTATTCAGACAGATGCTGTTGTCAATCCGGGCAACAGTGGAGGGGCTCTCGTAAATACAGCTGGAGAGCTGATAGGTATTTGTACTGCAGTCGTGAGTGAAAGTGGCAATTATGAAGGTTTTTCATTTGCTATCCCTTCCAGAATTGTTCAAAAAGTTGTGGCCGACATACTAGAGTTTGGTTCAGTACAGAAAGCCTGGCTGGGAGCTGAGGTGGTAACAGTCGATGCAGAAATCGCGTCTAAAAATCATCTGAAAGAGGTTTCAGGAGCATTGATTACGATGGTCTATCAAAATGGAGCATCTGCAATTGCAGGTATTAGACGAGGAGATGTTTTAGTGGGAATAGATCAGTCAGCTATAGTAAGTTCTGCAGATTTGACTGCCGCTCTTGCCTTGAGGCGTCCCGGTGACAAGGTGACCCTGATGTTTTGGCGAGATAGGAAAAAGCAAACAGAAGTGATCGAACTATTGAATCAGGCGAATACCAAGGAAACATTGGCAACTCTGTCTCAGGGTACTTTCAAACTCCTCGGCATAGAAGTTCGGGATGCTGGTCAGCGTGATAAGGATGTCATTCCGGGTGCAGGGGCTGTTGTTATTTCTGTGACAAACGGTTCATTAGCTGAAAAATCAAGTATTCAGCCCGGCTTAGTCGTAGTACGCTGTAATGGGACACCTGTGTATTCTGCCCAGGATTTATTTGAAAAGTTCAGTGGAAAAGAAGGAGAAAAAGTTAGGATTGAAGGATACTATGCGGGCTTTCCGGGCAGATATCCGTATGAATTTATTATTCCTGTAAATCGTCATTGAAGAAAGAATCATTTTCTTGAGTAACAAATACAAGGGTACGTTACAAAAAAATTAAAAAATGACACAAAGCGAACTGGAACAAAGCCAAAATGAAGATGCAATGTTGCTTGCCATCAGACAGATGCAGCAGCGTTTTGATAAAATTGTGGAAGGGGGGGGCAAAACCCGGATTGAAAAGCAGCATTCCGATGGGAAAATGACGGCTCGTGAACGCATTGACGCTTTACTTGACAAAGGGCGACCAGTGCTTGAAATCGGTGCTTATGCAGCGTATGAGATGTACGACGAACATGGTGGATGTCCTGCTGCCGGAGTAGTTGTTGTGGTAGGTTACATTGAATGCCGCCTGGTCGTTGTTGTAGCGAATGACGCGACTGTGAAAGCGGGGGCATGGGTTCCTATGACGGGAAAGAAAAATTTACGTGCACAGGAAATTGCAATGGAAAATCGCCTGCCCGTCATCTATCTCGTAGATAGTGCCGGGGTGTATCTGCCCATGCAGGATGAAATCTTTCCTGACAAAGAGCATTTTGGACGAATTTTTCGAAATAATGCCCGAATGTCATCGATGGGTATCCCTCAGATTGCCGCAATCATGGGAAGTTGCGTGGCTGGAGGCGCCTATTTGCCGATTATGTCGGACGAAGCATTGATTGTTGACGGTACAGGTTCCATCTTTCTTGCCGGTCCATATCTCGTAAAGGCTGCTATCGGAGAGGACACAGATCAGGAAACATTGGGTGGAGCTAAAACACATAGTCAGATCTCCGGTGTCACGGATTATCGCATGCCAGATGACATCACATGCCTGAAGACCATTAGGAGTCTGGTTGCTAAATTAGGCAATCGCCCTCGTGCTGGATTTGACAGAGTTACTGCAAAAAATCCATTGGCAGACTCAAAGAAGATTCCCTCAATTTTTCCGGCACACCCGGCAAAACCGTATGATATGTTGGAAATACTTCGATGTATTACCGACGACTCAGAGTTGCTTTTATACAAGGAAGAATATGGTAAATCTATTATCTGTGCTTATGGGCGAATCGATGGCTGGGCTGTGGGAATTGTTGCAAATCAGCGACTAGTTATGAAAAATGGAGTTGGCGAGATGCAGTTTGGCGGAGTGATTTATTCAGATTCTGCGGATAAGGCTGCCAGATTCATTATGAACTGTAACCAAAAGAAAATCCCGTTGGTTTTCTTCCATGATGTCACCGGTTTTATGGTAGGTAAGCGGTCAGAACATGGAGGGATTATCAAAGATGGAGCAAAAATGGTCAATGCTGTAGCCAATTCGACTGTTCCAAAATTTACAGTGATTGTTGGAAATTCTTTTGGTGCCGGCAATTATGCAATGTGCGGAAAAGCGTACGACCCCAGGCTTATAGTGGCTTGGCCCACAGCTCGCATTGCCGTAATGGGCGGAGATCAGGCCGCTAAAGTACTAACCCAGATTCAGGTAGCTGCTTTGAAAAAAAATGGCCAGAATAGCGACATTGAAGCAGAACAAAAACTAGTAACAGAAATCCGGGAACGATATGAGCGACAGACAACTCCTTATTATGCCGCTTCAAGGCTTTGGGTTGATGCAATCATTGATCCGAGAATGACCAGGGAATGGATCTCCATCGGCATCGAAATGGCTGATCATGGAGTAGTTGAAAATTTTAATCCTGGTGTGTTGCAGACTTAGTCAGCTATTTTGTGCACCATGGATCAATATCAAAGCCCTGATAACTCTAGCTGTAAACGTCCGGTTGATGGCAATGGCGCGGTTGCATTCAACATTATACCGCCTTTCCCTAGGAGTAAAAGTGCAGGTGTTTTTTCAATTTTATAGTGATTTAGGAATTGCTGCCTTCCCTTAGTTGGTAAATACATGTTCGTCCCACGGATTTTGTATTTACGGACAGCACTTTTCCATGCATATTTATTTTGATCAACATTGATAAATAATACCTCTGGTTTTCTTCCAGGTTTTAGATTTTTCAGGATTTCACCCAGAATGTTTAGTTCACTGATGCTTGACTGACTGGTGGATTCCCATACCACGAGTAGGACTATTTTATCCTTAAATTTGCCTAATGAAGTTTGACTTCCTCTTAAAGTTTCAAATGTGTGATCTGGAACTTTTACGCCTTTTAACAAATCTTTTGAATCAAACTGAAGTTTGGTGATTTCTGTGATGAAATTGGGGTTTTTAAATTTTTGCTGCCAACTTGGTACCAGTCTTACAGTTTCATTGATATCCGTGTTCATTCCCTTTTTTAATATTTCAAAGAATGCAAGATCTTGGATATCAGAAGGTTGTAATATTTTTTCTGCTGTATTCAGCAATCCATCTACTCTAGACATTTTTTGCAATGATGTGTCCTGAGCAAGCCGGTAAGAAACATAGGAAAACAAAAATGCAGGGTAAGACGGAACCATCAAATGGGCCTCACTTTCAATTTCAATATTTTGCAAAAAACTATCGTACGTGTCGGACAATGAAAGCAAGGTGTCATTGACAGCCATTTTGCCATTCGCATAGTCAAGCTTCAAACGCGCTGAAAGAAGGGATAGTTCTTCTGACATGATGGATGCAAAATCACTATCAAAGGCACCTTTTTCCTGTTGCCACTTCTGTTGATAGGCCAGAATCTGAGTCGTAAACTCTTCAACAGTTGTAGTAAAGAAAGCTTCTTCCATCTTTTGGACGGAGTCTGTCTTCAACCAGAAATTCAGTTCTTGTTGGCTAGTGTACTCCGAAAGGTAATTGTTTTCGTTTGAAAGATCGCCGGTAAAGTTGGGCGTGCTATGCTTTTGTTGCATTTCAATTGTCACCTGGATGCGCTTTCCAGGAATGATGAAAAGTTGAATTGTCTCGGTTTTTCCTATCTGTAAATGATAAATGCCTGCTTCACTCAACGTTGGAGTTAAGAGAAAGTGTCCATCCGAATGACTTTCACAACGTGTATCTTTTTTTTCTGCCAAGTAAATTTCCAGACTTTCAGAATCACTAGTGCGAATCCAGCCCTCAATTAAAGTGGGGGTGGGCATATATGATCTGACCTTTTGCTTGCAGCCTGGAGCCGACCATGCCAGAAAGGCGACTACAAGAAGGCTGGTAAAGATGATTCGCATTGTTTTTAAAAAAGACATTCAAATTTAGCCTTTTCATTTTCAATCTGTGTGTGCAATAAAAATTTGTGAATACTTCGGTGTAATAGCCTGAATCAGTTGAGGGTAGTCCACGAGAATTGAAAGTTTGGGAAGATAAATATTCCCTGATTGTTTCATCGCTGACAGCATGATTTTCTTTATCCGCTGCTCATTGACGCTTTTTTTTTCTGTCCTTTGGGATGTATATAGTATAATTTCACTGATTCCTACTTCGACTGCTTTTTCAACAAACCATTCCAGTCGAGCCGGATTTTTTGTGGGTGTGATCGCAATGGCAAATGCGAAAGATGGTTTTGGGTGAAGGTTCTCATCAAGGATCATGCATCTGGTATCGTTTCGTCGTATTTCTATAATGCGGCTTCTGTAGATTTTACCATTTCCATCAGTGACAAAAATTTCATCTCCCGGCTTTGATCTCAAGGTGCGGGTGCAATGAAAATGGTCATCTTCCTCCAATGTCAATAATGCATCTCCAATCGACGAACTATAAAACAGCTGCATATTATGAAATTTATGGGCAAAGGTAGTGACTAATTTTTTGTGTAAGCCACTATCGGTTTGTACATCTTGGACAAAGTGAGGATTTGATTGTATTTTTGCGCGGCATCTGCAACTTTCCATTGGGGGAAGTCGTTGTAGAGTTTCGAATATTCTTTAAACACATTAATTACATCCTTTATGGAAAATATGATGCTGGCCCTTCAGATGATTTTAAGTTTGTCGATTCTGGTTGTTTTGCATGAATTCGGTCATTACCTTCCTGCAAAATGGTTTAAAACCCGTGTGGAAAAATTTTATTTGTTTTTTGATCCATACTTTTCTTTATACAAAAAGAAAATTGGGGAAACAGAGTGGGGTATAGGTTGGATTCCGTTTGGAGGGTATGTGAAGATTTCTGGAATGATTGATGAATCTATGGACAAGGAGCAAATGCAGCAGCCTCCACAGCCCTGGGAGTTTCGATCAAAGAAAGCATGGCAAAGATTAATCATCATGGTTGGTGGTGTGACAGTGAATTTTCTGCTGGGAATATTTATCTTTTCTATGATTGTATTTTACTGGGGAGAATCTTACCTGAGTAACGAAAATGTTAAGTACGGAATGGCTGTGGATTCCATGGGTATGAAACTGGGTCTTCTTGATGGAGATAAGGTGCTAGCAGTAGGTCAGACAAAAATCGAAAAATTCAATCCTGGACTCGTTTCCAAGGAATTGATTATCAATGAAGCAAGAACTATTGAGGTCTCAAGGAATGGTGAAAATGTTGTATTGCCCGTACCTGATGCAGTAGTGGCTGATATGACGAAATATGAAAATAAAGAGAAAGTGTTGTTTTATCCGCGTTATAAAATGAATATTGACTCGGTCACGCCAGATGGCAATGCCGCAAAGGCCGGGTTGAGACAAGGAGATGAGGTGATTGCCGTAGATTCTACTCCGATAGCTTTTCAGCACGAATTCAAACGCGCTTTGTTTCAGGCAAAAGGGAATCTCGTAAAAGTATTGATACTGAATGGAAACGACACCTTGGTGAAGCAGGTACAAGTGACTGACAAAGGCACAATAGGGATAGCAATGTCTTCTGAAGGCCAGGTTACACCATCTGTTCAAAAATTCGGTCTTGGAACTTCTTTCGCAAAAGGGAGTACAATGGCTGTAGGATTTCTTGGAGACCAGCTCAAGGCTTTTGGACAAATATTTTCAGGGAAAATTAAAGCAAAGGACTCACTGGGTAGCGTGTTTTCTATTGCCACTATGTTTGATGCATCATGGAACTGGCGTGTGTTTTGGAATATAACGGCAAGTTTATCCATTTTATTGGCATTTTTTAATCTGTTACCTATACCGGCTCTGGATGGGGGATACGTCGTGTTTTTGCTCTGGGAAGTGATTACGGGGAAAGTGCCCAGTGACAAATTTATGGAGGTTGTTAATTATGCCGGATTTATCGTACTAATGGGACTGATGATTTTTGCCTTGGGACTTGATATTTCCAGATGGTTTTAATAAGTTTCTGATAAAAGATGATCAAATAAAAATCCTTTCATTTAAAAGGAATGAGCAAACAAGAGGCTGAAACAGATTATTTTTCACTTTTCAAATTGCCGGTATCTTTCCGAATAGATGAGAAAGTGTTGAAGAAGGTGTATTATCAATTGAGCAGGGAGTTTCATCCTGATTTTTTTGTTTCTGCATCTGAAGAAGAAAAGCAGCTTGCTGAATCAATGGCAGAACGGGTCAACCAGGCCTTTGCAGTGTTGTCGGATTTTCAATCTCGGACAGAATATGTATTGTCATTGCATGGTTTGATAAATGGCGATGTAAAATATCAGTTGCCTCAGGACTTTCTCATTGAAATGATGGAATTGAATGAGCGAATAGAGTCCTTACCTGAACACAAATCTGGCCCAGAATGGCAGGCGCTGAACGCTGAAATCCAATCGATTGAAGATGGATTCTATGAATTAATTGAATCCTGCGCGCTGAAATATGACAGTTTAGTAGAACGGCCATACGTTTTGGAGGAAATGACAACATTACATTTTAAATACAAATATCTTTTGCGCATTCGGGAAAATCTTACTACCTTTGCCCCGCCGTTATGAAGCCGAAGTGGTGGAATTGGTAGACACGCTGGACTCAAAATCCAGTGCTAGCGATAGTGTGCGGGTTCGAGTCCCGCCTTCGGTACAAAGGCCTCGGAAAATAGAAGTTCCGGGGCTTTTTTATTTAATACTAAAATCCTTTTCGATTATGCTTCTTATCTTTTAGTAAGAATCGTGAATCGGTTTTGTGCGATTTCGGAGTGATGGTACATTGACGGCATTGAGACATGCAATAATTTCTGCGATGATGCTCAAGGCAATTTCTTGTGGTGATTCGGATCCAATATCAATCCCTGCTGGACAATATAGTTTTTTTAGGTGGTCTTCTGAACACGGGTTGCCAATCCCTTTTAAATCATTGAGAATTCGATCTTTTTTCGTCTTCGGTCCGATCATGCCCACATAAAAAGCCTCGGTATTCAATACCAATGGAAGTAAGGCCTTATCATAGTAGTAGTTGTGTGTTAATAAAACAAAGCAAGTTCTAGGATCGACTTCGATATTGTTTAAAATTTCTTCGGGGGAAACTCGCACCCATGTACACCCGCCTCCAAAACGTTTCAAACTTTGTTGATTTGCCTTGGCATCGGTCAGTATGACTTCCCATCCTAGATGTTGAGAAATATTAGCCAAAGGAACTGCATCCGGCCCCGAACCTGCAATGACTATTTGCACGGGAGGAGTAACAAATTCAATAAAAAGTATCCAATCAGATGAATCCTGATATGCTTTTAATGATTGATGTTTTCCTTCTTTTAAGACTTTTGAGATTCCTGCCTCGACTTTTTCTGTGGCAAGATGGACCTGTGCTGCTTTTTGTTTAAATGATGTAAATATCGATGGTGGCTGTTCTTGACCTGCTAAACAGATTGTATGGTGTAGAAAAGGACTGAAATCAAGGGTTTTCTTTACCGGATAACAAGTGCCAATGAGATGGGATTTCCGTGACTCTATTGTTTTTCTTAGTTGCTCCACAGGGTTTTGTGGATCATCAAAGTCGACGGGAAGAACAACAATGGTGATAACACCTTCGCACCCTGGGTTTTGCGTTAAAATTTCATTGAAATTTTCACCTTCGAGAGCTTCTTCATCACGGGTGTCATAACATATCACTAATGGCTTTTGAGAATGAATCACCAATTGGGCTTTACGCTGAATATCCCCCTCAAGACACCCGCCGCTAATGGCTCCAGTCAGTTTGCCGGCGCTATTGACGAGCATTCGTGCACCCGGTCGTCTGTACGACGATCCTTCAACGTGAACAATTAAGGCCAAGGCGAGTGCAATATTTCCTTCTCTGGCGTTCTGGTATTCCTGGATGATTTCCCTGACTTCGCTCATGCAATCTCGTAAGGAGGCTATTAGGATGGCTGATTCAGGAAGGGCTGGTTGTAATGGCGCTTTCCTGTTGCATTGTACATCGCATTGGCCAGCGCACCAATCACAGGAGGGTAGGGAGGCTCACCTAAACCCGTAGGATCCAGTGAACTTTCCACAAAATGGACCTGTATCTCTTTTGGCGCTTCCCTGTGTCTAATCAGGCGGTATGTATTAAAATTGGAATGCTCCGGGCTACCGTCAGAAAATGTCTGTCTTCCAAATAGAGAATGTCCAATACCGTCGACGATAGCACCTTCTGTCATGTTAATGGCTCCGGTCTTATTGATAACAATGCCACAATCTACAGCTGCAGTCACTTTGGTAACAACGGGCATTTCATCGTTCATTTTTAGTTCAACTATCTGGGCTACATAAGAATTATGGCAGAAATAGGCCGCCACCCCTCTTCCTGTTTCTTTATCTGTAGGTTTAGTCCAGTCAGCTTTTTCGCGAACCAGTTTCAACACTCCGGCATATCGATCAGGGTCATAATCATTGTCTTTTCCGACAGGGGCTCTTTTGGCCTTTTCCAGCAACTCCAGCCGAAATTCTATGGGGTCAACTCCCATATATTCGGCCACTTCATCGAGAAATGACTGCTCAACCCCTGCAATAAAATTAGATCTGGGTGCCCGCCAGGCTCCAACGCTAATATTTGAGGGGACCGACCACTCTTCTGCGAGGTAATGGTCAATGGCTCCTGCTGGAAAACGATTGGCAGAAAGTGGGCTTTCTGGGACTCCACCTGCTTTCACATGAAATCCTGTCAGGTTTTTACTACTGTCAAAAGCGGCTCTGTAGGTTGCCCGATACATTGGTCTGTAAATCCCGCTGGTCATGTCGTCTTCCCTCGTATAGATGAGTTTGACAGGAGCCTTGACTTTTTGGGAGATGACAGCAGCTTCAACTAAAAAATGCCCATAAAGTCTACGTCCAAAACCACCACCCATTCGGGTCATTTGAATATCGATTTTTTCCAAAGGCATGCCCAGTCTTTCGGATAAGGATTTTTCCATGATTTCTGGTGTCTGGATAGGACCCGCGAGTTCGGATTTTTCATCCGTGACGTGTGCAAAAAAGTTCATGGGTTCAAGTGTATTATGAGGCAAAAAGGGTGCCTCATAGCTTCTTTCAAGGATAAAAGCAGCATTGGAAAAAACGGTATCAGGGTCACCGTCTTTTCTGACTACTTTACATTCTTTTTGGGCGGTTTCATCCATCCATTGCTGATGTTGTGAGGTATTTTCAAGGCCAGAGGGTGTGATTACTTCTATGGTTCGGTCAAATAAAGTTCGTTTTTCAATGATTTCATCCTGGGGAGCCCATTCAAGAAGTAGTGCTTGCTTTGCTTGTAAGACCTCCCAGGTGCTTCTTCCGACAATGGCTACTTGCTGATTGAAGGAAGTGTTGTCGAAGGCGCTTTTCGAAGTTCCGGGAATGTAGGTATCAAATATAAAAATGTCTGTAATGCCAGGCATTTTCCTTGCTTCTTGATCATCGACGGACTTGAGTTTCAATCCAAAAGCCGGAGGATGGGCAATCATGGCAATCAGCATGCCCTCTTTTTGGTAGTCCAGCCCAAAAAGTGGCTGTCCGGTTACAATCTTTCTTCCGTCAACATTAGCCTTTGAAGTTCCAATGATATGAAAACTGGAAGGTGTTTTTAAAGATATTTCTGTGGGAACCTCTTGCTGCGCTGCAATCGAGGCAAGGGTTCCGTAATCGGCGGATTGATTTGATTTTTGATGAAAAACCATGCTGTTTTGAGTAGTAATTTCAGTAACCGGGACATTCCATTTTTCGGCAGCTGCCGATTTTAGCATTTCCCTGGCAGTTGCACCAGCCATTCTGAGGCTTTGCCATCCCTGCCGGATGGATTGGCTTCCGCCGGCAAGTTGCCGTTTAAAGATTTCAGTATTTAAAGGGGCCTGCTCAACAATAACTCTGGTCCAGTCCGCATCCAGCTCATCTGCAACAATCATAGGCATGGAAGTTTTTATATTTTGGCCTATTTCCGGGTTTGGAGACTGAATGGTAATTTGACCAGACGGTGAAATCTTCAAAAAACCATTGAACTCAAACCATTCATCCGGCACATTTACAGTCGTATTGCCAGCGGGTATGCCTGCTGCCATCCAGTTGAAGCCAAGCATCATGCCTCCTCCGGCAAGGGCTGTGCTTTTGATAAAACTTCTTCGATTAATTTCTGTCTTAATGATGTGCATGGCTGACTTAATTATATTGCATAAATGAATGATTTATTGACTTATAATGAGCGGGCAACTCTCATCCATTCGATTATATTAATCTCATTCGTTTACCGATTCTCTTTATGTGGTTTTTTGAGTAAGTTGGATTTTAAGCGAACTGCTTGTATCCCTTTGAAAATTATCAAAAAAACGATATATTCTCATTGTCTGCATGGTCTTGTGTTTATTTCATATTTTCTGAAGCCCTTTTAATGGCTTCTTTAATGCGTAAATATGTGCCACATCTACAAATATTACCAGACATTCCACGTTCAATCTGAGCATCCGTTGGGTTGGGGTATTGTTTAAGGAGTGCAGTAGCTGACATAATCTGTCCAGCCTGGCAATACCCGCACTGTGCAACATCTACATCTACCCAGGCTTGTTGGACAGGGTGGCTGCCATCCTCAGACAAACCTTCAATGGTCGTGACTTCTTTGTCTGCTATTGCACTCAGGGGTAAAACGCATGCCCGCATCGCTTTCCCATCAAGATGAATGGTACAAGCGCCACAGGATGCTACTCCGCATCCAAATTTTGTGCCCACCAAATTCAGGTGATCGCGTAAAATCCACAATAAAGGCGTGGCTGGATCTGTGTCTACAATCTGTTTTTTACCGTTTACCGAGAATGAAATTTGTGCCATAATATTGATGCTCAATTTCTTGTTGTAAACTTAGAATGGAATGTTCTTTTTTCCATAAATTTATGGTAGAGATTATGCAAGATGCAGTTAAACTTACCAAATGACTTACGTTGTCAATCATTTAATTAATCCTGTTCAAGCTCAGAATAATCTGACCATGTATCTATATCAATGTCACCCTTCGGAAATTCAACAATTCCTACATCATCAGGAAATTGCGAAAATACCTTTTTCGCTCCTGCATCTCCTGTTAACTTTTTAATAAACGGAAAGTATTTTCTTCCTATGAGAGATGGAGGTCCAGTGAGTGCTCTTTTATATTGACAGTGGATCAATGGTTGTCTGGAGGTATAAAATAAAATAGCAAGCTGTCGAAGAACCAGGCTATCAAGAAACGGCTGATCTGCAAGACAAAAAATTACAGCTTCTACATCTGGATTATCCTTCAAGGCATGCTCCAAACCAGTTTTAATGGAGGTAGATAATCCGTTCATATATTGTCTGTTGATTATGGTTTGAACTGAATAATTTTCAAGTTCAGGTTTAATCAAACGTGCACTTGCACCTATGACAACATAGACATCACCTATACTGCTTTCCTTTGCTGTTTGGACAGTTCTCTCCAGTAAGGTCACTCCTTTCCAGGGTAAAAGTTGTTTAGGCCTACCCAATCGGGAAGATTCCCCTGCGGCCAGAACAATGATTGGAATTTCTATTTTTGACATGACAGGGGAGCAGTCTCAACACAGTATTTTTAAATCTTTTTTGCCAGGGTTTCATTCACTTCCCTTGCTATTTCCTCAGCAATGTCAACCATGTCATCTTCTGATAAAGGAACATTAAACGCCAGCAAGAAGCCATAATTGGTACCCAAATTCCAATGAAACCGTGACATCTTATATGAATACGCGCCAGTAATGTCACCCACCATAAATTTTTTGAACTTATTAGGTGAGTTTGCGTCCACCTCCATACTTCCATCATTGAGAAGTGTCTGAATCATACCCGGAATAAAATCCTGTTTTTCCTCAAATACTTCATTGGTTGTAACCTGTAGCATGATTCCCGGAAAATTTAGGCTTGGATCGTCCCACCTGAAAAAGCACGATTTTACTCTTTTTTGCTCTGGATTCGAAGAGTCTTTAATGTTCAATAGAGTCTGCTGGTTAATTTTTAATAATTTTTTCACAGTGGCTTCACTGATCAACTCACACGCACTGGGCAGTTTTAAACTGTCAGGGTGGGTGATTTTCATCGACTTAACAGATTCCACGGATGCATCTGATATCACATCAGACTTGCAGGAAAAGATAAAGGAACAACAAACTAATAGTAAAAGGATACGCATAAGATTAAATTTATCTAACAAAAATAACGTGACAAATATATTAATAAATTATAAGTAATTTAAATATGTATTGCTGAATTTTGTTATTTGTTAAATTCAAAGATTTGATTCATCAACTTTGATGTACTGCCATCCGAATTGCTGTCAATGTTTCCAGTAAAGGCTGTAGCTTGTCAAGTGGCAGCATATTTGCGCCGTCAGATTTTGCCTTTTCCGGGGCTGGATGTGTTTCTATGAAGAGGCCGTCAGCACCCACAGCTATGGCAGCCTTCGCAATAGTTCCGATAAGACCAGGCTTGCCACCTGTAACTCCTGAGGGTTGGTTGGGCTGCTGTAGTGAATGAGTACAATCCATCACCACTGGGACGCCAAAGGACTTCATCAATGGGATGCCGCGGTAATCTACTACCAGATCCTGGTATCCAAAGGTTGTCCCACGCTCAGTCAGCATGACTTTTTCATTGCCGCATTCGCGTACTTTAGCCACGGCATGTTGCATGGACTCCGGGCCCATAAACTGTCCTTTTTTTATATTTACGATTCTGCCGGTCTCAGCAGCGGCCTGAATAAGTGAAGTTTGTCTGCAGAGAAAAGCGGGAATTTGAAGAATATCCACATATTGAGCTGCCAGAGAAGCCTCATCATCGCTGTGAATGTCTGTGGTTACTGGCAAGTCAAAAGATTCAGCAACCTTTCGCAATATTTTCAGCGCTTTTTCATCACCAATGCCTGTAAATGAATGAATCGATGAGCGATTGGCTTTTTTGTAAGATCCTTTGAATACATACGGTATTTTTAAATCCGATGTGATACGTTTCACTTTTTCAGCAATATGCATGGCCATTTCTTCGGATTCGATGGCGCAAGGACCTGCAAGTAAGAAAAACTGAGGAGATGAGCGATGAGCTATGTTTTGAATAGACGGGACCAACGAATATGTTTGCATGATCATTAGGTTTTTAGATAAATTTAAGAATGTCCAAACACATACTGAACAATATTGGCTCCCATACGCAGAGCTTTTTCACGCACTTCATCTGCGTCTTTGTGTACTTCTTTATCTTCCCAGCCATCACCCAGGTCACACTCGTATGAGTAAAAGCAAACGAGGCGTCCTTCCCATAAAAGGCCAAAGCCTTGGGCCGGTTTGTCGTCGTGTTTGTGTATTTTGGGTAATCCATTCTCGAAACGGAATTTTTGCTGGTAAATGGGATGTGAGAATGGAAGTTCTACAAACTGTAGTTCGGGAAATACTTTTTTCATAGCCAATCTGGCAAAGGCATCCATGCCGTAATTATCGTCAATGTGTAAAAAACCTCCACCAATCAGATACTGTCTGAGATTTTTCGCATCCGCATCAGTAAAGACTACGTTTCCATGCCCTGTCATGTGAACAAGCGGGTAGTTAAACAATTCCACACTACCAGCATCCACAATGGCATATTCAGGATCCATATTGGTACCCAAAAATTTGTTGCAATAGGTCGATAGATTTGACAGTGACGTGGGATTTGCATACCAGTCTCCACCTCCTCCGTATTTTAGTAATCCAATTTTGATGGAGGGGGCTTCCTGAGATATCTTATTCGCTAATGGTAGTATGATAGAATTGGCAAGACAATGCTGAGTCAACGCAATGAGGTTTAGCAACAAAAGAAATACTAGCTGTCTGTACATATGAAAAGAATGTGTCGATTTGATATAATAGTGCAAAGGTAATAACGATTTCTTTTTTGATTCGTTCACTAATCGTGTACAAACGTATCTAATCGTATCTAACTGTTTTCAACCACATAATCAGGTTTGAACAGAACTACTTTTGTGTCATGGTTCGTATTGCTAAGCCAATTGTGAATTTTTAAACATCTGAAAATTAATATATTATGGCATCAAAGGATGATATGACACTACCCCTACAGCCCAATTTTGCCTACCATATTTATAATCGGGGAAATAACAGAGCACCAATATTTTTTATTGAAGATAATTACCGGTTTTTCCTTCAAATGTTTCGGGAAAAATTGAGTGGCTATGTGGACACGTTTGGATACTGCTTGATGTCTAATCATTTTCACTTTCTGATCAGGATAAAATCGGCTGAAGATGTTCTGAAACAGGCAATGAAGGAATCAATGAACTATCACAAGAATAAAAATGCTGGAAATTTGAAATTTAGTCATTATGGGTCGGATTTCTTGTACGAAGATAGCCTGGAGGGAAAGGACCCTGAGGTTTTTTCTAAGCGTTCAAGAGAATCAAGAGATATGACATATTTATTAAATATGTCATATCTCTTGAAAAAAGAAAACTTCCCACCACACCCCGCCATCAATACCCTCTGCTCTTCTATCCTCTCCGAAAAATTTCGTGGATTCTTTCTCGGTTACTGCAAAGCAGTCAATAAACAACAAGGTCGAACGGGAAGCCTTCTCCAACGCCCATTCCGACGCAAGTGCATCACCTGTCCGGCTGACCTGAAATATGTGCTGAGCTATATTCACCATAACCCAATCCATCATGGTCTCACACAACATTACGAAGACTATTTGTGGAGCTCTTACGTTCCCCTTGTGTTTGAACGCAACTCATGGGTGTCCTGTACAGAGGTCATGGCCTTGTTCGGCTCCATGAAGAATTTTCTTTCCTACGGAGCATCTTTTAAATCATTAAAATCTGAACAGCTCAAAGACCTTTTTGACATCCCTTTTCCTGAAGAAATTCCTCTTCTTGCGCCTATATCGCTTTAAGATTGTATTCAACGATCACAACTGCTACAAGGAAATTCTTAAACATTTCAACGAAATTCTCCATTACTAATCATAAATTTGCACAACCCGATGAATATGCAGTTTCTCTACCCTTCGTTTTTGTGGGCTTTACTCGCACTGGCAATACCTGTTTTGATACACCTTTTTTATTTCAGAAGATTTAAAAGGGTGTACTTCACCAATGTGCGGTTCCTGAAAGAAATAAAGGAAGAAACTTCCAATCGTAATAAGCTTAAAAATTTACTCGTCCTTCTGGCCAGAATGCTCACCGTGATTTTTCTGGTGCTTGCATTCGCTCAACCATTTATACCTACCGGCACCAATATCAAATCAGGTATACGGCATGTATCCGTTTTTGTGGACAATTCGTTTTCCATGACCACTCAACAAGATGACATTCCACTTCTTGATATCGCTAAAGAAAAAGCCAGAAATATCATCCAATCCTATAACGATGATGATAAGTTTCAGATTTTAACACACGATTTTGAAGGAAAACACCAACGCTTCATTTCCAAAGAAGATGCGCTTACCTACATTGATGATATAAAATCGTCACCTTCAGTATACCCATTAAGCCAGGTCATGCAACGACAGCTGCAGTTGATGCAGTCTGCTACATCCAATAAAATTTCGTACATCATTTCTGATTACCAGAAAAGTATTTGTGATTTTGAATCCTATCAGGACACATCTGTTGAAATTAACCTGATGCCGCTGCAAGCACCCGTAAGCAAAAATGTTTTTGTTGATAGTGTATGGTTTGACGGTCCGGTTCCAATGGCAAATCAAAACAACAAACTCGTGATCAGAATCCGGAATGGAAGTACTGAAGACGCAGAAGATGTCAAGGTGACATTCCGCAAAGATGGTCAGGAAAAACCCCTTGGTCTTCTCGACGTGCCAGGATTGGGTGCTGTGACGGATACAATGATAGTCAAAGATCAGAAGACTGGATGGCAGCAGGCTGTGGTAGCCATCAATGATTATCCGGTTCAATTTGATGATGATTATCATGTATCATATCTGGTACCCGACACAATTCGGATTCTTCAGATTTATGAAACTACTCCTAACCGGTATTTGAGTGCAGCAGTGAAAGGACTCCCTCAATTTACCTTAAACCAGCAATCTTCTACCCAATTACAATTCCAGTCATTCCGCCAGCAAAATCTGATAGTCCTGGATGATATATCCTCTATTAGCACCGGTCTTGCAGGTGAATTGATCCAGTATCTGAAAGATGGTGGAAAAGTACTGCTTTTTCCTTCTGCTACAGCTTCTGCCGGAGGTATAAATCCTTTTTTAAATAGCTGTAATTCAGGACAATTGGGAGAACTTGTCAAAGCACGAAAGGAAGTTTCACTCATGAATACCGAGTCGTTTGTATTTCGGGATGTCTATATTCCTACAAAACAAAATATCACGCTGCCTGTAACAAGTTTGTCTTTCCCCCTAAATACACAGGCGTTGGTGGGGCAGGAAAATCTGCTCACATTCAGGGACGCAATGCCTGCACTGACAGCCTACAGGGTTGGAGAGGGCCAGCTGTTTCTTAGCACTTCTCCGCTGGCTTATGAGTACAATAACCTGGCAACAAATGCGGAAGTTTTTGTTCCCATGATCTACAAAATGGCAATAGCCAGTGCGCATTCAGCACCTTTGGCATATTTTATTAGCAGTAGGGTTGTAATAGAGACCACAAAGCCTTCCAAAACAGGCGACTTTGTTTTTAAGGTGACAAATGGTAAAGAAGAATTTCTTCCAGGCTTGCTTCCCTCAGGAAACAGAATCCTACTTGATGTAGGCAGCCAGATCCGCAACGCAGGCATCTATGATATTTTCCTTGATGAACCTGTAAGCAAAGCTGCATTCAATTATAATCGGCTTGAATCTGATATGGCCATGCTTTCAGAATCGGCACTCG
This sequence comes from Saprospiraceae bacterium, assembly GCA_021298335.1. Taxonomy (GTDB): domain Bacteria; phylum Bacteroidota; class Bacteroidia; order Chitinophagales; family Saprospiraceae; genus OLB9. The sequence continues at coordinate 25,110 of JAJTEZ010000038.1, forward strand.
CAGAGATTAACCCTGCCAATCCCTCAATCCGCATTTTGTCTCCGGCGTTGCAGGCCAATATTGCTGGCACCATTACTGAAAAAGACCGGGGTATCGCCTTGTGGAAATGGTGCATTTTCGGCGTCCTGCTCTTTTTGGCTATGGAAACCCTTCTGATTCGATTCTTGAAATCTTAACTTGCTATGAACATCCTCATAAAAGAAGCGACGATACTTTGCCCTGATTCCCCGCACCATAAAAAAGTGGTAGATCTTCACATTCAGAATGGGATAATACATAAAATTGGGAAAGGATTGGATGTTACGTCGGCGAAAATACTTGCTTGTCCAGACCTTTACGTTACCATAGGACTTTGCGACCTGGGAACCCACGGTGGTGAACCGGGATATGAGCACCGTGAAACGATGCAAAGCCTGACAAAGGCTGCATTAGCCGGTGGATTTACAGAATTGGTCCTATCCCCGGCTTTAAATCCTGTCACACAGCACAAGTCACAGCTTGAATTTCTTGCCGGACATCCTGATAGGAATGGTGTCACGATACATCCTGCTGGCGCGCTGAGTGTTGATCTGAAAGGCCAGGATCTTGCGGAAATGGCCGATATGAAGCAGCACGGTGCAGTGGCCTTTACTGATGGCCTGCGTTCTGTGCAGGATAGCGGTTTTATGTCCAGATCATTGCAATATGCATCTCAATTGGGTGTTACCGTATTGCATCATCCTCTGGATAAGGCTCTTGCATCAGGAGGGGAAGTACATGAAGGACCGGCAAGCACTTCACTTGGACTTAAAGGGATGCCTGAAATCGCTGAGTGGAACCAGGTGCAAAGAGATTTAATGCTGGCAGATATTTACCTGCCCAATGGGGATTCCGACAAAAAACAACTGGTTTTCCATGGCATCTCGAGCGGACGATCTGTGAATATGATCTCAGATGTGAGGCAAAAAACCGATAACATCGGTGTAACTGTTCCCTACCTGAATTTGCTGTTTACAGATGAAGATTTGCTTGATTTTGATACTCATAAAAAGGTGACTCCCGTTTTGCGTGGAGAAAACTCAAGAAAGGAACTTTGTGAGGCGCTCAAGTTTAAAAAAATCGATGCCATTATCTCCAACCACGTTCCTTTAGACATGGAAAGCAAACAAGTGGAGTTTTCTTATGCTGCCTTTGGTGCGGCAGGACTGGAAACCTGTCTGTCAGCGTGTGTTGATGCGTTACTGGAAGAAGTGGGATTGGATACGATTGTGGATGCTTTGACGCGAGGCCCCAGACAGTTGCTTGGGCTACCCGTACCAGTACTGGCAACTGCCAATATCTGTGCATTTTCCACGAGCCAGCCCTGGCAGTTTCATGCATCCAAGGCCTGTTCAAAAGCTGTAAATTATCCTTGGGATGGGCATTTGTTCCGCACAAAAGTGGTTTTGACGGTGAATGAACTTGTGGTAGTTGGGGTTGAAGGGTGATTTTAAAATTTTGTTTTTTTAGTTTGAATTTGCCTTGTCAATGGTTAGTTCTACGTATAAAATATTATGAAATAAATTTTTCTAGCATATTTATTTTAGCAAGAGGAATAAAAAGAAAATCATGGTCTGCATCATAAATTAAGTTATAAGGATCAGCAACCGGATACAGTCTATTGTTTTTTAAATGAAAAATCTTATATTCCTTATATGAGAGAATAAGATTCATTTCATTCATCATCCCAAAAAGAATTTCACAATATATTATTGGGAAAAATCTTTGTATTGTTTTAGTAGCGCCTTTTATAATGAGCGGTTCTGCTCTCTCAGCATCAATTTTAATGAAGTCAACGTGAGGCAGTTTATTTTCTTTTACATATTCGTCAATTGAAGTCGTATTTACTTTGTATTCTCTTCCTTTTTGGATAAAATCTGAATAAATACTGCTTGCTCCACTTAAATGGTAGTTGCGATATAGATATTTTTTTAAGAGTACTTCATGGAAAATAACTTCACTTTTTTTATCTGTCAATGCTAATCGGTTAACATATGTGTTCTTAAGTTTGTTAAATTTTACATTTATTGACGTGAAGTAATATGAACTTGGAGAAGGGTCGAAAGAATCTGTTCTGATATTTGGGTTTTCTACTTCTGCCAAAATTGAAAATAATCCTACATTAGAACCAATATCTAAAAACGACCTTGAAATTTTAAAAATTTGGCAATAGAGAGGAGTACTTTCGTAGTTATAAGTTCCTTTCCAGAACAAATAATTTGTAACAAAACAAGTTTCATTTGTTTTTAGATAGAAGGATTTATTTGTTGGGCTTCTGAATTTTATTATGCCTGAAACCGGAAAATAAAAATTTGTTTTTATTGTTTTGTTAAAAAAAAAGCCAATGTTTCTTATTATATAATTAACTGCTGGGTTATATATTATTTTATAGAAGATAGTTATCATAAATGATGTAGGTGATATTAGATACGAAATGGTTTTATAAAATAGAGTTAAAAAATCTTGAATCAAGTTTAAGTTTATCCTTATGTTTGTAATTGAAAGTGAAAATAAACAAAATTTGTATTTTTCTAGCATCAATGCTTCTTGATTAATTATTATCCTAAGGATGTCCATTGTTTCAATAATTACCCCGACCTATAACCATCAGAACTATATAAAAGAATGCATCGATTCAGTTAAAATGCAATCGTTTACTCGTTGGGAGCAAATTATTATTGATGATGGAAGTACTGATCAAACTTTTGAGATAGCGAAAGCAACTATTGGTGATGACCCCAGATTTACGTTGATCAAACAGGAGAATAAAGGGGTCTTTAGGCTTGATGAAATATATAATAAAGCATTGAGCTATTGCAAGGGAGAATATGTGGCAATTTTGGAAGGAGATGACTACTGGGAGCCTGAAAAATTGACATGGCAAATGGCAGAATTTGAAAAAAATGATAAAGTTGTTCTGGTTTGGGGAAAAGCTTACGCAAGAACTTTTAATTCTAAGGATAAGTCCAATATTATTCCGAAAATTGGACAAGATGTAAACAAAGATTTTCTGATCAATAAGCCAATATGTTCTTTTTTTAATTTTATGTTTTTCAATTTTTGTCCACCTCTTACATTTGTAATCAATAAAAAGATTCTAACGGAGATTAATGGTTTTCATCAGATTTTGCCATTTCCAGCTATTGATTTTTATACAACGCTTTTATTATCATGTGAGGGTGAATTTGTATTCATTGACAAGCCATTAGGTACATGGAGAATAAATCCTATTCAAACTTCAAAGAAAAATGGTATAGAAATTTTTCAAGGCTCAAAATCTATCGTTTATCATTTTTTAAATACAATTTCAAGTGAAAATAGAAAGTCTATATTTATATCTGATAATGAAATTGAAAATTCCTTCAAATGTAGATTTGTTATAACTTACTCTCGAGCTGGTAGATTTGCACTCATTAATAAACAATACTTATTAGCTCGTAAATATTACTACCAATCACTGGGTAAATACATTTTTTTCGAACCTATATGGAAACTCAGGTCATTAGTTGGATTGATTTTTAGTTTTATACGTTGTGATGTGGAGTATTTAGCTAAAATTTTTGGAAAAGGAAGTTTTAAATCATAATTGCTATGGATATAAGTGACTTATTAAAAGTAGATATTTTAAAAATTGATTTAGGTTGTGGTCCTAGTAAAAAAGAGGGATACATTGGAATTGATAGAATCAACTTGCCAGGTGTTGATTTAGTGTGTAATTTTGAAGAGGGTCTTGAGTTTTTACCCGATAATTGTGTTGATGAAATTGTATCATCACATCTCTTGGAACATATTGAAAATATTGAGTTATTAATGAGCGAAATTCATAGAGTATTGAAACCCAATGGAGTAAAAAAAATGATTGTGCCTCATTTTTCAAATCCGTATTATTATTCTGATTATACTCATAAAAGATTTTTCGGACTTTATTCGATGGATTATTTCTCGGATGGTGAAAATAATTTTAAAAGAAAAGTCCCTATATTTTATAATTCAAAAAAATTTAAAGTTAGGAAGCGTAAATTAAGATTTGCGTCACCTCCATTTTATTTCCGAAATAAATTTAAAGCATTTTTTACACATATATTTAATTACAATGAATTTATGCAAGAGCTTTACGAAGATTTATTTTCTAATTTAATTTCATGTTATGAAATCCATTATGAATTAGAGCCGATTAAATAAAGTGTACTTTTTATGAAAAAGCTGCTATATTTAATTTCGTTTTTTTATTTAAATAGTATTTTTTCTCAAATACCAGTCCAAACTTTGGACTCTAGAAATGGTTTTTTGTCAAACAATATTTATGACATTGAGAAAGATTCTAAAGGATTTCTTTGGATTATTACAGACAAAGGAGTTGTTCGTTATAATGGTAAATCTTATTTGTTATTTAATTCAAATAATGGATTGAAGTCAGATGATTACTACAAGCTGATAATTGACTCACATGATAATGTATGGCTATATTCTAATAAAGAGATTTGTAAAATTGATAGTAATTTAATTTACAAACATATTACTAGTACTCATAATTATTTTGGTCGATTTCTTATTGATCACAAAGGTCGGATTCATTTTTCCAGAAAAATTTCAGATTTAAAATGGGATCATTATTTTATTGAAAATGATAAAGTTAAAAAAATAGATTCAAAATTTGACCTGGGCGAATCAATCAGATTATCTAAAAGGTATAAATTACATGGCTTTAGTTTTTTGCATAAGAAACAATTGTATAATTATGTTTATGACTCTGCTAATAAAGGTTTTTACAGTCAAGAGCAATTTGTAAACGGAAAATATATAATTCAAAATAAACCAATCTTAGATTTAGGGTTAACAGCTAATAAAAATTTAAAATTATATTCTTTGGATGATAATTATACATTATTAACTAGCATCGACCAGTTTAAGTTGTTTTATAAAGGACTACTTATTGATTATGGATTTTGGCCAAGAAATGCGTTAAAGATTACAACTAATAATATTGCATATACAAATAAATCAATATTGATTCCGTTTGATCAAGGTGTTTTTGAATTTCTAATTTTGGGTAATAAGCTAACTTATAATAAATCAATTTTAGATTTAGGTAATTGTACTTCTATTATAAAAGACATAGAAAGTAATTTGTGGGTTTCAACTTTAGGAAGTGGAGTAATTAGGTTGTCACGTTATAAACTAAAAAAAATAGACATCCAAGCACCTAAAGATGAATTGATTTATTTAATGAATACTAATCTAGCACAACATATTTTAGGAGTCACTAATAAAGGTATATATAATCTAGAAAATTCACGGCTAAAATTTCAAACAAAAGGTTTGTTTGAGGTCAAAGTGCTCTTAAATGAAGGAAATAATTATTTTTACGCGGGTAATAATGCATTCTATATAAATAACAATATCATATTTTCGTCTGCATCAGTTAAAGATATTTCAATTCATGAGAACATTATTGCTTTATGCATTTTTAATGGTGTTCTCCTAAAACTAAAAACTGAATTAACAATTCCCAAGAATAAAATAGGCGATATATTGGTTGATATTCCTATTAAGGCTAATTGTGTTCAGTTGTCAAAGGATAGAATTTATATAGGCACTGCAGATGGATTAATCTTCTTTAAATTGAAAGGTAATTTTTTAGTTCGGGATGAATTTTATAAAATTTCATTAAATGGAAATTCATCGATTAAAAGTATTAAAATTAACCATAAATTTTAAAGAAAATTTATTGGACAAAGAAATCCACTCCCTTAAAATCGACGAAAAAGACAACATCTGGATCTCTACCAAAAAAGGCATTAATCGCATCTCGCGCCAGAATGGCAAATATGTCGTCGATGCGTTCACTTCCTTCCATGGGCTGCCCAGCGATTATGTGTTTGATACATATTGCTACAATGATACACTTTATGCCGCTACAAATCAGGGACTAGTGTTGGTCGACCTCTGCGAACTGGAAAAAGAAGATTTTACTATGCCCCCCCCTGTGTATGTACAGGATGTCAGCCTGATCACTCCCGGCAAGGCACGCAAACTATACGTTGACAGCACTAGCTCACTCAAAAATGACGAAAATGACCTGTTCATCCGGTTTACAGGTATCTCTTACCGGTCCAACGGCAATGTGAAATACGAATACAGACTGCTACCAAGTATCAAAGAATGGAGAGCTACTGAAAACGATAATGTCACTTTCGATGATCTGCATTCAGGTAACTATTCTTTTGAAGTACGGGCCATCAACGCCATGGGAACAAAAAGTATCACGCCCGCAGCTTACCACTTCGTCGTTCAAAAACATCTGACGGAAACACTTTGGTTTAAACTCCTGACTTCGACTGGCGTAACCCTTCTCATTTGGTTTGGATTTTATCTGTGGTTTCATTATCGTAAACGTAAAGAACAGGAAAGATATATTTATCAGCGTCAGATCTCCGAACTAAAGCTAAAGTCTCTGCAGGCCCAGATGAATCCACACTTTATCTTCAATTCCCTGAATGCCATCCAGCAGTTTATCAATGTGGAAAACAAAAGGGCCGCAAATGACTACCTGGCTCGTTTCGCCAGACTCATGAGATTTTATTTAAATGGGTCTGAAAATCAATTTATTACACTTGAAGAAGAAGTAAATATCATCAAATTGTACTGTAGCCTTGAACACCTCCGATTTAGCGATCGGTTTACTTATACCATTGATATTGAAGAGAATTTGCCTCTAGCTAAGTATATGGTTCCAGCCATGTTACTTCAGCCTCATATCGAAAATGCCATTAGACACGGACTTGTACCTGCAGAAAAAGAAAATAACCACCTTTCCATTCGTCTCTATCAAGTCGAGAATGGCATTTTGTGCGTTCTGGAAGACAATGGTATCGGTAGAACCCACTCCATGGCAATCAAAGAACAAAACCAGACGCAACACCGGTCACTCGGTAACAAATTGTCGCAGGAAAGAATCCTGCTGATTCGTTCCCTGAAACTTGCCAATATTGAAGAAAAAATCGTCGATCTGAAAAATGAAAAAGGCGAAAATTCAGGCACTCGCGTTGAAATTCTCGTCAAGGAAATGGTCAATTACCCACAGTTAGAGTATGCAAAAAATGACTTGCCTCATCATTGATGATGAACAACCATCCCGGGACAACCTAAAGGCGATACTGACTGAGTATTGCCCCAATATCCACATTATTGGTGAAGCAGCCAACGCTTCAGATGCTACCCAACTCATTCATAATCTTAAGCCGGAACTCCTGTTTCTGGATGTCGAAATGGGAACCGATAATGGGCTCCAACTCTTGAAATCATTTGTAAATCCAAATTTTGAAGTCATTTTTATTACGGCTTACGATGTATACGCCGTGAAAGCCTTCAAGACCATTGCGTCCGACTATCTCCTGAAACCACTGGATCTTGACGAACTTCAGACAGCCATCCAAAAAATCAGCGATAAAATCGCACTGCGAAAGCAGATGCTCAGCAACCAACTCACAGTACCCCAGCCAAAAATAGAGGAAAAACTCAAAGTGACCACATCTGATGGCACCGAACTGATCCCATTTAGCCAAATCCTGTATCTTCAGTCTATCAACTATTACACAAACATCGTGCTCCTGTCCGGACGTGAAATCATTACTTCCCGACACTTGAAGGATTACGAAACTATACTCTCCTCAGGACCTTTTTTCCGTTTACACAATTCCTTTATTGTAAACGCCGAAAAAATCAGACACCTGGTTCATGCAGAGGGGGGGCAGGTCATACTCACCAACGGGAAAACAATCAAAATTTCCCGTCGACGCAAAGAATCGTTCATACAATTCTTAGATAATTTCCCAGGACTGGTAAAGTAGTTTTCGCATTCCAAATAATAATATTTGCCAATTTCTGATTTGTGACCGCCAATTTCTGAATATTTGGGACCACGAATTCTGTATAAATTACCTTTGTCTTGGCTTCTGACTCTTTAATTATGTTTCCCGATTTGACAGAGTGGATGTGTGGAAATTCGGAAAAACTACTTACATTCTTTCCCCCTTTCACTAGAGGAACGTTTGTTAAATCCATGTCTTTGAATGCGCCATGGAATTATGAATAAAGCCCTGAGCTCAGGGCTTTATTCATAGTATGTTTAGCGCAGGTACGCTAAAAACTCATTTTTTTTCGACTCAAGTTCAAACACGCCTGTATAGGCAGACGTGACTGTACTTGAAGTGATATCTTGTATACCTCGTGATGAGACACATAAATGGGCAGCTTCAATCACAACAGCTACGTCTTTTGTTTGTACCGCCTCCTGGATCGCTTCAGAAATTTGTATCGTCAGCCGCTCCTGAACCTGAGGCCTTTGGGCAAAATACCGTACCAGCCTGTTTAACTTTGACAAACCAATAACTTTTCCATTGGAAACATATGCAACATGCACCTTGCCGATAATGGGAACAAAATGGTGTTCACAATTTGAGTAGAACGTAATGTCCTTCTCCACCAGCATCTCCTTATATTTGTATTTGTTGTCAAACAACTTCACTTCAGGCTTATTTGCAGGATTTAATCCGCTAAAAATTTCCTTAACATACATTTTAGCAACCCTGTAAGGTGTGCCATTCAGACTATCATCCGTTAAATCAAGGCCGAGGGTTTCCATGATTTTTCTGAAATGGATTTCTATTTCCTCAATTTTCTCCTCATCAGTTTTGACGAATGCATCTGCTCTCAGCGGTGTTTCAACGCTTGTATAAATGTGCGTGTCTCCCTCCGCTTCAAATTTTTCCCTTACACGATCTCGCCTATTGGAAACAATAAAATCTTCGTCTATTTCTATTTTTAATTTTTTCGGTTTTTGAAGCACTAATGGATCCATAACTCAAATTTTCTTACATAACACTATTAAAGCACATTTTGTTTAATAAATTAAGTCAAATAATTCAACAATTATCCAGGTTTGTGAGGAAAGTCATTCTTTGGGCATATGTTTTGTCATTTCCGGGACTACGCATTTAGCGCATATTTGCAAAAATGACACGTTTATCTGATAGGTTGATAATCTTCATGCTTCGTGAATCATTTTTGAAAGAATTGTATATAGAAAAAACGAAAAACATTATGCAACGTTTGAAGATTTTAGTTCCAGTCGACTTCTCACCACTGTCTGAAAATGTAGTTACATTTTCGCTTGAACTGGCTAAGGCGATACACGCAGATATTACTTTACTCCATGTTGTGGACACAACGATAATTTCAGCAGAAGGGCTTTGGTTAGATTCAGTAGAAGCAGCCTATCAGGCTGCTAATGCAAGAATTGAGGCATTTGCCAGGCAGCACACACCAATACAGCAGAAAGGTGTCAAATGGATAGTTCGATTTGGTGTCGCCGGATATACAATTGCTGATGTGG
>JAJTEZ010000039.1 GCA_021298335.1 Saprospiraceae bacterium
TAGAGCCATTCAGAAAAAAAAAGTAAAACAATGGTGATTGTCCATTGCCATGACGCAGGCTTGTCAATGATAATGTACGCAACCAATGTAGTAAAGGATAGCTGTGTGAGCACATTCCATAATTCAAACACCATTTCACCGGCATAAATACAATGAAGGCCCATGCCCAACAGGGCCAGCTTGAAACAGCGCCACAACACATGCTGTAAATTTTCGGACCAGACGAGACCCTGTGATTTTTTATGGTGCCAGGAAATCGCTAAAGAGGTGCCTGCAATGGTCATAAACGCAGGCTGCACCAAATCCCAGAAATGCAGGCCATGCCAGGGGTGATGAAAAAAATGCCTGACGACAGGGTGGTCAATACCTCCGGGAACGATGGCAGCCAGTGCCGTATAGACTCTGCAACTTTCTGCTGCGAGAAAAACCATAATTAAACCCCGGATGACATCCAGGCTTTGGAATCGCACTGATGGAAGGATGGTTTGCTCAGATGATTGGCTTTGCTGCATCAACAAAGATAAAAAATTGTTTGTTTTTCGATTCGGGAAATAATGCCTTCCTCTATACCAACTCGGCTGCTGTTTGCTGACACAGGGTCCAATTTCGTAAAAGTACCCACTTGCAAATACCCGAAATAAAAAAAGAATCAATTTTTTCACTTTCTTTTCTGATGACTTTTTATCTTTGCAGCCTTAAATGAATTTTTGGCGTGGTAGCTCAGTTGGTTAGAGCGCATGATTCATAATCATGAGGTCGGCGGATCATACCCGCCCCACGCTACAAAACCCCGGTGTATCAGTACTCCGGGGTTTTTTATTTTGACAATATGCGCCATTCCCATCGAATTCAAGCATGCATTGGCATAGTATTTGCCTGAAATTAGAGAGAACTACTGAACAAACTACACGTTTACCCCATTTTCTGGTTCTTCACACAATTTATACATGCTTCTTTTTCTTCATCCGAAAGATTAAACGAATCATCACCATCGCTTTACACATAAGGAAACAGGTGTATGTGAAACGTAGGAATTTATAAAGGAAAAAAATATGTAAAAAATACCCCTGCCTAAATTCAAAAATCATCTTTTCCAACGACTACCTTTGCGTCACTTCCCCATTCTAGTAAATCTTACTTAAATCTGACTCGACCCGACGTATTCGGGATGAAACTCATTTTTTTAACCTAAACTTTTACCCATGGTAAAGCAAGATTTACTTACTCCGAGTAAGGGGATTCCTGCATTCTTGAATGTGGTTTTGAGTCTCCTTTTCATTTCGTTTTCTTCTGTGCTCTCGGCCCAGGGCCAGACACAAATCGCCTGCAACGACCACGTGCAGGTGTCTTTAGACCTGAATTGCCAGGCAGTGATTCGTCCTTCTATGATTCTTGAAGGCGAAGACTCTGATGTGGATTACACTTCAGGCTACAAAGTGAAAGTCAGCGGTATCGCTGCATCCAATCCGTATTCTCACCCAGTGGTGACCAAACCAGGCAACTACTCGGTGACAGTAACCAATCCTTCCGGCAACTCTTGCTGGGGCACAATGACCGTAGAAGACAAACTTCCCCCTCAGGTCACCTGTGTCTGCCCTCCAGGCAACACCGACCCAGCATGCCAGTTCAGATGTACCGATGAACCAGCATTTATTGCAGGAACACTGAACAATTACCCAAAGCCCATCGTAGAGGAAAACTGTGTGAAAGTGACTGCACAGTACATCGATGAGTATATTCCTAATGCCAATTGCGGTGCAAAAACCATCCGCAGAACATGGGTTTATACCGACCAGTATGGCAACAAATCAGCACCTTGTGTGACTGAGTACAGATTCCTGCCGGAATCACTGGCGAATGTAGTACCTGCTACAAACCACATCTCACTGACTTGCGGTGCGGATGTAACAATGGAAGGCATCTTTGCTTTTATCAAAGCTAAGAGATTCGCGGAGTTGAAAGCAGCATACAGAGCATTGGTACCTGAAGAATTTCCAACCAACGCCGCTGCAGACGCACAAGCTGAGAAAGATGCAACTGCTGAAGCAACCGCTGCTGCATGGCCAACGATCAACGGTGTTGCAATCAAAGGCCATGTGTGCAACCTTCTTTCTGCCAAAACAGATACCGAAGTGCAGATTTGTACGAATGGCTGCACCAACAGTAAAAAAGTTATCCGTGTATGGACAATCCTCGACTGGTGCAACGGTCTTAACCTGACACAAACGCAAATCATCAAAGCAGCAGACGAGGAAGCACCCGTGCTGGCTGTGGATGACATAACTGTGGGTGTAGACGCCTGGGCTTGTGTAGGAAACTTCCTGCTGCCTTATCCTAACACACTGACAGATAAGTGCGATGCAAACCCAACTTACAGCGTCAACGGACCTATTGGCATTGGCGTAAGGTATGATGCCGTTTCAGGCAGATATCTGATTACCGGCTTACCTAAAGGTACGCATGAATTTACATTCACAGCAAAAGACTGCTGTGGTAATGCATCGACAGATGTAATGACTGTTACAGTAATTGACAATACAGCACCCGTTGCTGTTGCAAAACAAAATATCATCATTTCTTTGACCACTGGCGGTCAGGGCGATGGCAAAGCGAAATTATTTGCAAACTCAGTAGACAACGGTTCTTACGACAGCTGTACACCTGTATATTTTGAACTGAGAAGAGAATCTGACAATTGTGATATCAAAGGGAATACAACATTCAATAATGACGGTCATCCGTTTGATGGCTCAAAAAGTGCGTCAAGCCCTTCTTATGATCCGGATGGCGGCCAGTATGTTACATTTTGTTGTGCGGACATCGATAATTTTGACGGTCCTGTAGCTTACGGTATTGTGAAAGTATGGATGAGAGTGTGGGATGACGCCAATATGTCAGGCCAGTATGGTGACGTGGTTGATGGTTTGTCTGACAACTACAACGAAACCTGGGTTGACGTAAGAGTGGAAGACAAGCTGACTCCACAGATTATTTGTCCACCAAATGTTACAATCAGCTGTGATGATGATGTAAACGACTTGAAATTGACCGGAAAGGCAAGGGCAATCGGAACCTGCGGCGATATGGAAGTCATTTATACCGACAAAGAGTTTCTCGGAAACTGCCGAATCGGTTACATCGACCGTACCTGGAGAGTGAAAAACAAAACTTCAGTTTTCTGTGTGCAGCGCATCTTTGTAACGAACCCATACGGTGAATTTACAGAATCTGATATCACATGGCCAAATGATGTGACAACCAACTGTGCTGATCCTGCAGTAATCGGACAGCCACGATGGGTTGCAGGTCCTTGCGATCATATCGGAGTAAGCGTGGAAAGCGATACATTCCTCTTCGAAGGAAATGCATGTATGAAAATTTTGAACAAGTGGACGGTAATCAACTGGTGTACTTATGATCCAAATGATTATGAATCTTATGGATATTTTACACACGTACAAACCATCAAGATTGTAGATGATGTGAAACCAACACTGGGTTCTTGTTCTGATCTCATGTACGAAATCAATGACCATAACGATGCTGATAATGATGGCAACCGTTGTGAAACGAAAAGTCTGATGCTGACTCAAACAGCTACCGACCAAGGGCAGTGCACATCAGACTGGTTGAAGTGGATTGTATTTGTAGACCTGAATGCAGATGGCATCATGGATTATGAGTATTCTTCATACCTTCCGTTCAATGACAACTCATTCAACGATAGTAATGGAAACGGCATTAAAGACCGCTATATTGCACCAACAGGTCAGGGCAGTCCGGTTGCACTGGTTCTTCCTGAAGATATCCAGGGCAATATGTCTAGTCACAAAGTGATCTGGAAGGTAGTGGATGGTTGTGGAAATGTCAGTACATGTACCCAAAATTTCATGGTTGTTGACAAAAAGAAACCAACTCCTTACTGCCTGAATATCAGTTCAGCTCTCATGCTCAATGGCAAAGTTGAATTGTGGGCAGTAGACTTCAACGTAGGCTCTTTCGACAATTGCACAGCAAAACAAAATTTGCTTTACACGTTCAATGAGGCAAATCCGGTGTTGAGCAGATTAAACCAGGAGCACTATTTCAAAGGTCCTGGATTAAACGCAACTGAAGCTGAATATCTGGCAGGAAGTGCGCAAAAATGGCTGCCTTCATCTAAGAGTTCAGGAATGATCTTTGATTGTAACGACCTACCATCTGTGGATGTAAAAATGACGGTCTGGGACGAAAAACTCAATTATGATTTCTGTGTCGTGACGTTGAATCTTGCTGATAATCAAGGTGCATGCGGAACCAGTCTTACAACTTCAGTATCTGGTACTGCTGTCTCTAACACTGGCAAAAAAATTGCCAACGGAGAGTTTGTGATCGAAAATGGTATTCCTGAAATGACCACAACGACTTTGTCAGACAATACAGGGGCATTCTCTTTCCCAACTGTGAAAATGCATTACGATTACACCATCGCAGGTAAGAAAAATGATGACTACCTGAATGGCGTAAGCACGCTGGATATTGTCATGATGCAAAGACACATCCTGGGTATCAATCCATTTACAAGTGCATACCAGGTCATCGCTTCAGACGTCAACAATGATGAAAAAGTCACAGCTTCAGACCTTGTGGAGGTGAGAAAGCTCATTCTGGGCATCTACAGCAGTCTGCCAAAATCAGGAAGCTGGAGATTTATCGATGGCAAGCAGTCATTTGCAGACATCTTCAATCCTTTCCCTGTAAAAGAAAAGATTGAGGTCTCTGATTTGTCCCATGAAATGACCAACCAGAATTTTATTGGTGTAAAAGTAGGTGATGTTAACGGTTCAGCCACTGGAAGTGCAGATAATGCCTCAACTGAAGTGCGAAATAGCATCGTCCTGAATGCAGAAAATGAAGTCCTTGCTGCCGGCGTTCCTCACTCAATCGTTTTGAATGCTGAAACTGAAGGTGTATATGGATTACAATTTACCCTGACTTTACGCAATGCCGATCTTGCTGAAATCTGGGTTGGAGGTAAGTTGTTGTCTGACGCCAATATTGCTAAGTTGAATGATAATACTTACACAGTTAGCTGGAATGACGTTGCTGGTATCAGCGGCAAAGGCCTTGTGAGCATCAACATCGTTCCAAATACGACAATGATGACTGCAGACGCTGTAAATATCCATTCTACCGTCACACCAGCTGAAATTTATTCGGGTGAAGAACTTCAGACAGGCAAATTGTCCCTAAGATTTGCCGGAGTAGAGTCTGTGAATGAATTCACAGTGTTCCAAAACGAACCAAACCCGTTTGCTGACAAAACAAACATAAGCTTTAATCTTCCACAGGCAGGAAATGCTACCCTAAAAGTATTTGATGTCAATGGAAAAACCATTTATACAACCACAGGATCTTTCGGTAAAGGTAGAAACTCCTTTACGCTTTCAAGAACAGAATTACCCGCTTCAGGAGTAATGATGTACCAGATTGAAAGCGGAGCAAATACAGTTACCAAAAAGATGATCGGACTCGAGTAACAACAATTTGCTTAAATTAATTCCTGAAGGGATGTACTTTCGTACATCCCTTTTTTTGTTGTAGCTATGTTCAGCCTCCATTCAAATCAAACGCCTCGATAAAGTGTACTTAAAACTCGCTACCTTTGACAAAATTTAAATGCAAAATGGAGGATAAGAGATTATTTCTACTGGATGGACATGCCCTCGTATACAGAGCACACTTTGCCTTTATTGCACGCCCCCTGATCAACTCGAAAGGGATGAATACCTCAGCCATCACTGGGTTTGTGCGCACACTTTGGGATTTAATGATCAATCAGAAACCTACACACATCGCTGTAGCCTTCGACCCGAAAGGAGACACCTTCAGACATACTTTTTACCCTGAATACAAGGCCAACCGTGAAGCTCAGCCAGAAGATATTACCCTGGCTATGCAATACATTCCTCAAATCGTGGAAGCGTTTAACATCCCCGTAGTCATGGTCCCTAATTATGAGGCCGATGACGTAATCGGTACGCTCGCCAAACAAGCTGAAAAACAAGGGTATAAAGTATACATGGTCACCCCTGATAAAGACTATGCGCAGCTGGTTTCGCCAAACATTTTCATGTACAAACCCAGTCGTCAGGGGAATGGCATAGAGATTCTGGGAGAAACAGAAATACTGGAAGCCTGGGATATCAAAAGAGTGGACCAGGTTATCGACGTGCTGGGACTGCAAGGTGATAGTGTAGACAATATTCCAGGTATTCCCGGAATTGGTCCAAAAACCGCAACCGCACTGCTTAAAGAGTATGATACTGTTGAAAACCTGATCGCCAATGCCGACAAACTAAAAGGCAAACAACAGGAAAATGTGATCAAATACGCTGACCAGGCACTCCTATCCAAAAAACTGGCAACAATAGATATAGAGTCTCCGGTTTTATTTGATGAAAAAACATTTACCCTGGATCCGGCAAATAAAGAGAAACTGAAAGAGATTTTTCTGGAACTTGAATTCAGAACACTGGCTCAGCAAGTTCTGTCATACGACTTGTCATCTCAGGGAAAAGTCATTCAGACAAGCCTGTTTCCAGATGAACACGTCACAATAAGCCAGGCTTCATTCAGTGAAACCGATCAGAAAAACTATGAAGTTGCCAAGAAAAATGTTTCCAACACAAACCATCAATACCACCTTGCCGATAATGCGGACAAAATTCAGGAACTCATCAATCAGCTGAAACAGTGCCAACGATGCAGCTTTGATACTGAAACAACAGGGATTGATCCACACCAGGCGGAACTTGTAGGAATGTCGTTTTCCATAAAGCCCCACGAAGCATGGTATGTGCCGGTAGCAGCTGATTTTGAGAAAGCCAAAGCAACAGTCCATGAATTCCGCCAAATACTTGAAAACCCAGCCATAGAAAAAATAGGCCAGAATATTAAATATGACATGGCCATCATGAAATGGTATGGCATACAACTTCAGGGCGCCCTGATTGATACCATGATCGCTCACTACCTCTGCGAGCCTGACCTAAGACACAAACTGGATTATCTTACAGAGTCTTACCTGGATTACAAGATGATTCCCATTGAAGAACTGATTGGTAAAGGAGGAAAAAACCAATTGACCATGAGGCAGGTCTCACTGCAAAAAGTATGCGAATATGCTGCCGAAGATGCAGATCTAACATTGCAAATGGTACCCATCCTGGAAAAGATGCTTAAGGAAAATGAACTATCGGAGCTATACCAAACCATAGAAGAACCTCTCATCAGGGTTTTGTGCGACCTTGAATATGAAGGAATCCGCATCAATGCAGGATTTCTGGAAGAATATTCCCTGGAACTTGAAAAATTGATTCTTGAAAAAGAACAGGAAATCTACCGGAATGCAGGGGTGCATTTTAATATTGCTTCACCAAAACAGGTAGGAGAAGTCTTGTTCGACAGGCTAAAAATTCCATACAAATGGAAAAAAACATCTACCGGCCAGTATTCTACCGACATGGAAAAACTTGCTGAACTGGCCGGGGAGCACATCGTTATTGACACGATACTGGAATACAGAAAATTTGCCAAGCTTAAATCTACTTACGTGGATGCACTGCCTACCATGGTCAATCCAAAAACCGGACGCATTCACAGTAATTTCAATCAGGCACGTGCAGCTACCGGCAGGCTAAGTTCAGAAAACCCCAATCTTCAAAATATCCCAATTCGCGATGAAGCAGGTAGAGAAATTCGCAAAGCATTTATACCAAGAAATGAAGATTTTGTCATCGTTTCTGCCGATTATTCGCAAATCGAATTGAGAATTATTGCAGAAATCAGCAATGATACATCCATGATGGAAGCCTTTATCAGTGGCAATGACTTCCATAAAGAGACTGCTGCCAAGGTCTATGGCGTGGCTTATGAAGATGTCACTCCGGATCAACGAAGAAACGCAAAAACCGTTAATTTTTCCATCACATACGGCGCCGGAGCAACCAACCTTTCACGCCAGCTCGGCATCTCCAGAAAAGAAGCGCAGGAACTGATCCAGGGTTACTTCCGGGAATTTACAGGATTAAAAAACTATATGGAATCCATCGTAAAATCGGCAAGAGAACTTGGATACGTGAAAACACTCCTTGGTCGACGCAGAAATCTTCGCGATATCAATTCAAGAAACGCTCTCACCGCCAGCAATGCCGAAAGAGTTGCCATCAACACTCCGATCCAGGGGACTGCAGCAGATATGATCAAAATAGCAATGATTCACATCCATGAGAGTTTTCAGGCCGCAAAACTCCAGTCAAAAATGGTGCTGCAGGTACACGACGAACTTGTTTTTGATGTATATAAACCCGAGCTAGAGCAAGTAAAAGAAATCATTACTGAAAAAATGAAAAACGCCATCCCGGGATTGAAAGTCCCCATGGTTGTAGAAATCGGAGTCGGCAACAACTGGCTGGAAGCACACTGATTCTGATGCCCTACTATATTTTTTTTCTAAACAGGTTTAGGATATTATAAATTTTACTTACAGGTTCCTAAACCAAGAGGCATACATGGTATAATTTTCTGCGATACGTTCGATTTCACCCGAAATCAACTCCTGACTGATGTCCTTGACCTTTCGGGCAGGTACTCCGGCATAAATCGTACCCGAGGGCACGTGCGTATGCTGTGTCAAAACTGCTCCGGCTGCAATAATACTATTGCTCTCCACAACACATCCGTCCATGACGATGGCACCCATGCCAATCAACACCTTATCGTGTATCTTACACCCATGCACAATAGCATTATGGCCGATAGACACTTCATTGCCAATTTCTGTCGGAAACTTCTGATATGTGCAATGAATGACTGCCCCATCCTGCACATTGACTCTGTGGCCCATACGTATAAAGTGTACATCCCCCCGAATGACTGCATGAAACCATACACTACACTCATCACCCATCTCCACATCTCCCACAATGGTGGCATTTTCCGCAAAAAAACAATCCTTGCCATACCTTGGCGAAATTCCATTCACAGCCAATGAATACATATCCCTATTTTTTGATACAACGAATGATGTGGTCTCCAATCGCTGGCCTGACCGACAATGTACTGATCTTACTGTTATTTCGTGTAGGATACACCCTGTTTGTCAGCACCACATACACTAGTTCATAGGCCGGATCAGCCCAGGTAAATGTGCCTGTAAAGCCCGAATGTCCAAACCCTTCTTGTGAAGAAAATACAGGTGCATTTACTACCTGTGGATCAAAATCCTTTTTATCGAAGCCAATGCCCCGCCTGATTTTTAGGTCAGGAAACTGATACGAGGTGCACATTTTCAAAACTTCCTCACGGATATATTGTTTGTTTCCGTAATTTCCAAGCTTTAGATACATCTGCATCAGTTTTGTCAAATCATTTGCATTTCCAAACAAACCTGCATGTCCGGAAATACCTCCCAGCATGGCTGCACCTTCATCATGCACAAATCCGTGAATCAATGCCTGACGGAACAAACTATCGTATTCCGTAGGAACAATTCTCGCCCTGTCAACTGTCAGTACAGGATTGTACATCAAACTATAAGCTCCCAATGAATGATACGTATGATTGAGGTAGTCCTGAAAGGTTTTACCAGTCAGACGCTCAACAATTTCAGGATACAGGTAATAGTGCAGATCGCTGTACACATACCCCTGATCTTCTTTCAGCGGTGAATCAGCAATTTGCTTCATAATAGTTTGTTTGTAATTTTTGTGAAGGTAAATACCCTCAGCAACCCGGACTGGAAATTTTACTGTTTTCACGGGATAGAAGGTATTTTTCTTCCATTTCAATGAACCAGGTGTGACCAGTCGGATCCAAAGATCCGGATTTTGACTCATTGTGGCTTCAACATCGATTTCCCTGACAGGTTTTGCACCGAACAGTCTTCGAAGAATGCCGGGTTTTTTTATCACGTACACACATTCCTGTGCAAGCAGAGGATTTTGAACTATAGCTCTTGAAAAAGTGGTCTGCATATCAATAGCATTTTTCCAGAATGGAATCCATGCCTGTAAACCCGCCGTATGTGTGAGTAAACTTCGCATTTTCAGATTACTCTTATTTGTACCTGCAAATGGCGGATAATACACAGACAATGGCGCGTCAAGACTCATTTTTCCTTCAGAAACCAATTGCATCACCGCCAGTGTAGACGTACTGATTTTAGTTACTGATGCCAAATCAAATAAATCTTTCACCTCGGTCTGACCCAGAAGTTTTTCCGGCCTTACTCTTTTTAGGAGAGTTGTCGTGTAATCTTCAGGATTGTCCATTGCATCGTCCAGTCCTTGGAATTCAATAGTTTGCAACGAATCAGTGTAAGTGATCATTGACTTTACCTGCTCGTACGTATGGAATCCATAAGATTTCTGAAAAATGACACGACCTTTCACTGCTGTCTGCACTACACCGCCAGGAAACGCTTTTTGCCTGATGGCATCATTCATAATGGAATCAATGCCCTTGTATAATGCAGTTCTGTCGATTCCAACTAATTCCGGAGGACCATAACTTAACCTGTTCAAAGCTGGAAGTCCCAGGCCCGATCCCAACGGAAACGTATCGTTGATAATCACGGGCAGCCTCCCTTCAGAAGGTATTGCTCCAAACAAAACCTGTGGTACAATTTTCTCGGTATACTTATTTTGTTGGTAGGCAAGAATTAAATTTTTACTTTGCGCTAGGGCGGGAATTTTGCCAAGAATAAACGGATTACCCATTAAACAAAGCGTGACATTCTCCATGGCAGCAAGTCTGCTCACGATGCCAGTATTGACAGGATTTAAACCGTATTTTTTACTGGCGCGAATATCTGTAAGATGAATACCTGCGATAACATGATCGTATCGTCCATCATTGCGAAGACAAGTGATGCTCTTCTCGGTCATCTGGTGATGAATCACATCCGAGGTTATAGAATTCAAATCTTCCAGAAGGTGTTCTTCCTTTATTGGCTGATAGTGGTCCAACCCAACCCAGGATTTGGCTTTTAGAATTTTTCTGACTTTCTGGTCCAGCAATTCCAAAGGGATTCGTCCTTTCACGACAGCTTCCTTTATTGCAGCTACAGCTCCCGGAACATCCATAAACGTTTCAAGGACATCATTTCCTGCAAGCAACGCACGAACCATGGCTTCCCCTTTTGGAAAATTCTTCACGGCGCCCTGCATGTCCATGGCATCTGTAAACGTCAGTCCCTCAAAACCTAAGTCCTTACGCAACAATGACATGACGATATTTTCTGAAAAAGTAGATGCAAGTCCTTTTTGTGGCTCGAAAGCGGGAATCTCTAGGTGGGCCGTCATGATTCCAGACAACCCATTGTCTATCAAAGTTTTAAATGGAAATAACTCCACAGTTTGCAATCTGTCTTCCGGATGGGAAATGACAGGCAGGTCGTAATGAGAATCCACACCTGTGTCTCCATGGCCGGGAAAATGTTTGGCAGTACAAAGGATGCCGCCTGATTGCATTCCTTTCATATATGCCAGTCCTTTTTCAGCAACTTTTTGTTTATCTGAACCATAGGATCTGAAATTAATGACAGGATTCGAGGGATTATTATTTACATCAACGACAGGAGCATAATTGACATGAACTCCTAACCTCTTGCATTGTCTGGCCACTTCCCTGCCCATGGCTTCCATTAGTTCCGTGTTGCCCTGAATGGCCCCCTGTGCTACGGCATAAGGAAAGCGATCAGTGCTGTCAAGTCGCATTCCAAGACCCCATTCAAAATCTTGTCCGATCAGTAATGGAACCTTGGCAGAAGACTGCAGCAAATTAGTCATCCGAACCTGGGCAATAGGAGTAGAAGCAAAAAATACCAGCCCTCCAATGTGGTATTTTTCTACCCAGTCTTTCAGTTTCGCTACTTCATAAGGCTGGCCTGCGTAGTTCCCTCTTGGCAACAGAAGTTGTCCTATTTTCTGATCAAGAGATAGCGTCTGAAATACAGAATCGACCCATTCCGCGCGATATTCATCAAGAAATGTCGGCCTGCTCTTTTGGCCTGCTACCTGAAACCTGAAAATACAGATGACAAACACAAAGCTAAAACACCAGTAAAATCCCTTCATTAGCCTATTGATTGTCATGACATTTATGTTTTTGGGAGAATACGGCAGGATTTATCTGAAAATTGTCAATCTATCAGAAACAACTCTTCGGTTGGACTTGTCCCTGATAGTCAAAATATACTGGCCCTGCGGAATTTGCTGAATATCTATATCAGCAATCCTTCCCTGTACCAACTGGTAGATTGCTGCTTTTGCAGGTACACCATTGAGCCCTGAGATCGTAACAAGATACCAGTCATCTGGCATTCCATCTAATTGTACTGTTACAAAATCAGTTGCAGGATTTGGCCGAATCTCTAACTTTTCAGCGATTGCCACATCAGCAGAAGAAGAAACAACACCTCCCACATCAGCAAATTCGAGTGAATTCAATTCGTTGGCAGTAGAAAACTGCGCGGACACCAATACTTCTTTTTTTGTATCTGAATAAAAGTTGTACACGTAGGTAGTATCCTGACCTAAAAACGCCCCAAATCCACCTGGAATGTTCCCTCCCAGCAGGGGTAGCGGATCTATCCATAGGCCAAAGAGTTTTATAAATAATTTTGTCTCCGTGATAGACTCTACCTTCTCACGCAAGACCGAAAATGTCTTTCCCTGAAGCTTCATAGTTCCAAATGCGTCCATCAGTCCCTTGTCGGTATTATTGAACTGAATTCGGATACTATCAGGCTTGATGGGTAGATTTGCCAGCAATGTATCCGGAATGATACTGGTACCGATATCTATTCTGAACTCAGCCGATGAGTTCGTCGTACTGATGAATGTAAGAGGAGCTGTTCTGAAAACAGGTTTCTTTGAATATTTGACTACCAGTGGTGCGTCAAAAAATGGATTATCACCGGAAAAGCCAAGGGCTTCGATTTTGTTGGATGAAGATTTTAAATATAATTCCTGACCATCGTTTTTAACGAGAAGGTTGGCATCGGGAAACAGAGCAGCATCTTTCCCGCCGGATGCAGGCACAAAGATCTGATTATTCCTTTGACCCGTAGTGAGACCTGAGAAATCCCATGTTTGCGGTCCGCCTACATTTCCTACGGACAGCGAGATTGGCAGGGGATCAGCAAATACTGTCCGTAATGTATCACCCGTCTTTGGAAATGTAGCACTTGTAATTGTCCCCTGAGCCTGCAGCCAGGAAGCAGAAATTACTAAAAGTAAGAATTGAATGCGTTTCATATGTTTGTATTTAGTTTGTCACTTTCCAAGTGACTGGTTATCAATATCTCATGGAATTCACATGAGAATTCATCATTTAACTTTGTGCGAACAGCTTATACTCATCTTATGAAAATTCGATTTAGGAATTAATCAATATATTCCACCTTGCGAAGAAACTTCACACCTGCTTTGATTTCGATAGACAGGTTTCTGACCTGTGTCAGTCCTAAATTTATTCGGTTGTATGGAGGCCAAGGGCTTCGAATGTTGTACAAAGGAAACTGTTCATATTGATAAGAAAGATCCGGCATCATTGCAAACTCCAGAAATACATTAGCCAACTCAGACATTGGCAGTTCAAATCCCCCTCCGGCGGTGACTCCATAATTAAAATTTCGGATAAATTCAGGATACACAAATGTATTGAAAGTGACTAGATTGTCCAAATTGTTGCCCACGGTATATTCACCTCTGACACCCAGGATGAAATAGGGGAACAGTTCGCCCCGCTGTGACAGCATTTTTTTTGCCCCTAATTCAAGGACCACGTTTTGAAATCGGTAGCGCAATACATCATTGAACAGATTGTTTACACTAAAATACCTCAAACCACTGCCACGTGTATGAAAACCAAGACTGGCATAGAGCGAACCTTTTTGCAAAGGGTCGTAAGATTCAATAAACGCATCACCATTCAAAGAAAACATGGGACTTCTGTTCAGACTTACATCACCTCCCCCGTTTCCCCAGCTCTGCAAATTCATGGCCCCACCACCTTTGGCACCAAACCAAAAGCTCTGCGCTTCACCCTCGTTTGCAATAAATGCGAAAAAAACAGAGACAAAGAAGAACAACGATCTCATGCTGAAGAAATGTTTTGTCAAAAATAGGCAATTCATCTGTTATAACTGCAGATTTTTGGTTTCCAGCGATTTAAACTTTTTTACATTTTGGTTGTTTCGTGACACTAAGTAGTTTTTTATTGTAAAAATTTTCATGGTAGCCTACTCCATTAAGGATCTGGAAAATTTATCCGGTGTCAAAGCACACACCCTCCGAATCTGGGAGAAACGGTATGGCATTATTCAGCCTAGCCGAACGGAAACCAATATACGTTACTACAAGGATGCCGATTTACAGAAAATTCTGAACATCACGCTCCTGAATCGGAAGGGATATAAAATTTCGAAAATAGCTGAAATGACGGCTGATCAAATCCGTCAGATTGTGGCAGAGCTTACAGAAGTTGGTATTGCGTTTGAAGACCAGATCGATGCAATGATGCTCTCTATGTTTGAGCTGGATGAAACCAAATTTAATATCATTCTGGACCATCAGATTCAATCTAAAGGATTTGAAGAAACCATGCACCATGTGGTTTATCCCTTACTGGATAAGTTAAGTATGATGTGGGTTGCAGGATCTGTAAAAGGTGTACATGAAAACTTTGTTAGCAATATTATCAGAAAAAAAACTATTGTCGAAATCGATAAATTAAGCAGTGCTGATATGTCGTGCAAGACCAGGTGTTTAATTTATCTACCAGAAAATGAGAGCCACGAACTGAGTTTGCTTTTTCTTCAATATCTACTGGTAAAAAGTCACTCCAAAGTAATAAACCTGGGTATTGGGGTGCCGATGATCGACGTACTTGAGGCAAAAAGTATTTTTAAACCAGGTTACATGTTCACCATTTTTAACGATAGTTTTTCAGAAACACCCCTACAGCCATACATCAACGAACTTGCCAGAAATACAAAAGATACGCAGATCCTCATCTCCGGCTTCCAAACAGCAAGTCAGCAATTGAATTTGCCGCCAAATGTAAAAATTCTGAACAGCATATCAGATGTAAAGAATTTCATTGATTTAATAAAATAATTGGTTAGTTGCTGCCCTACGCCAGTATCGCTTTTATTGTTTACTCTATCATTAAAACTTTTGAACATGGCATTTACCGAATCCAGAATGGTGGGACTTCAAAGTGTTGCACCTGAATTTCAACTGCCAGATACGATTTCAGATAAATGTCTCACATTCAATGACATAAAAGGAACTAAAGGTACTGTTGTCATGTTTTTATGCAACCATTGTCCCTACGTGATTCACGTCAACGAGGAGATTGTCAGCATTGCGAGGCAATACATACCAGAAAACATTGGTTTTGTGGCCATTAGTTCTAACGATGCGGTAAAATATCCGGACGATGCACCGGATAAAATGAAATGGGTAGCCAGCCTTCTCAAGTATCCTTTCCCTTACCTGTATGATGAAAGTCAGGACATTGCAAAAGCATTTGATGCTGCATGTACGCCCGACTTTTTTGTATACGATGCAGAAAACAAGCTGGTCTATCGGGGCAGGATTGATGGGTCTCGTCCAGGTAACTCCCTTCCGTTGGATGGAAAGGATCTTAGGCTTGCACTGGACCTCCTCTTGAGGGGAGAAGGGCCTCTCCAAAAACAGTATCCCAGCGGAGGATGCAATATAAAATGGAAGGAATAAAAAATGGGGCCGAAATATACATTTCAGCCCCATTTGAAAACAATTTATTCTGCTTCTTTTAACCTTCCAGCTTAAACTTCACCGGCAAAGTATAAAGTACCCTTACAGGACGACCCCTCTGCTTTCCAGGTGTCCATTTCGTACTCATTTTATTCATACCTTCAACGACGAGCTGCGCAGCTTCACCGCAACCTGCACCGATATCACGTACAATTTTTGCATCAGTCACACTACCATCCTTATCCACTACAAACTGCAGTACAACCTGACCCTCGATTCCGTTTTCCCTTGCAATTGCGGGGTATTTAAGGTTTTTGTAAATATACTCCAGCATTTTCTTTTTGGCGCAATCGTCCTTTTCCTTGTCTGTTCCGAGGTCTTCGCAACCAGGGAAACGCGGCATCTGCTCAACCACTTTAAATATCTCTTCTTCGACCGGAGCCGGTGGTGGTGGTGGTGGTGGTGGTGGTGCCGCTTTTTGAACAGGCGCCTCAACCACAGTCTCCTCAGTGATATCCTGGCTCTGAAACTCGGGCTGGTCTTCCACGATCTCAGTATCAGGAACTTCCTGAATCACAGGTGGTGGTGGTGGCGGTGGTGGTGGTGGTGGTTCTGCTGTACGCGGTATTTCTACCTCCACTTCATCTTCCAAAACGAGATCGTTCAAATCGACCTCAATTTTTTGTTCATACGTGGTCCAACTCATTGCAACCAGAGAAAAAGCCACTGCTACCATCAGACCATAGTTAAAAAAACTTCCTGAAATTTTAAACACATCCACTTCAGGAAACTTTGTTCTCTCACTCAGACTTGTGATTTTCACTCCCTTATTTGCCTGACTCAGTTGATCTGGCGTATAGCCCTTATATCTTCTTCTAAAAAAGACAATCAGACCTATCGTCAAAAGAACAAGCAGGACAAATATTAATGAAACGCCGTTGCTGCTTACTTCTAATTCCTTGAACATAAATCGTTAATTAATATTTGTTTTATATAATACTATACCGCTTCCAACACCTGCTGTATTGACCCACATATCCAAAACTTCGAATTGCCTGCCAATTGAAAGGTAAAATTGTAAAAATTCCATTAATATACCAAAAGATACACAAAAAATAAACACAATGACAAAATATCTGGTCTTTGAACGGAATGGAAAACACCACAAAAACCCCAAAATAAGATAAAAAGCGAAATGTCCGATTTTATCCATTCCAGGTATGCTTAAAAACGATAACGAAGCATGATTCCCGGACGGAATCAAGGAAAGGGTCGTAATAAGAATCGTCCATCCGATAGCCAAAAACCAAAAAGTTCGTTCACTCAACGTCATGAATGTATTCCATAGATGCATAGGTCTCGCTTTTTGGTGTGTTTTTCAGAAGTTTTTTATGCAGGTGCAAAAATCAATTCACCCCTGACAGATTCACATGAGGACTCTACATTTTTAAGCCTGACTTGCTGTACCGTGTTAATGCAGGATTCCTCACAGGGTACCGTCACTTTGATATAATTGTCTGTATAGCCCTGGACTGCGCCTTGTGAAAAACCGCCTTCCATGAGTACCGGTCGGGATGATCCAAGAAACCGATTCATAAAAGACATTTTTTTCTTCAAGGAAATATTTCGTAACCAATCGTTTCTTCGCCTTCTTTCTTCCATAGGAACTACATCCAACATTGATGCTGCAGGAGTATTTGCACGCTCTGAATATGTAAATACGTGCAGATACGACACATCGAGGTCAGTTAGAAAGTCACAGGTGTCTAGAAAATCTTCTTCTGTTTCACCAGGAAAACCTACAATCACGTCAACACCAATACCTGCATGGGGAAGATACTTTCTAATCCAATCCATTCGTTCCCGGTACAATGTCGTGCCATACCTGCGCCGCATATTACGAAGTATTTTATCACTACCCGACTGCAGTGGCACATGAAAATGAGGACAAAATTTTTGAGAAGAAGCGACAAATGAAATGATTTCTTCTGTCAGCAAATTCGGTTCGATGGAAGAAATTCTGAATCTTTCAATGCCTTCGACCTGATCCAACTCCCTGATCAGGTCAATAAATAATGCCTCGCGGGCTGGTCTGACTCCTTCAATGACCTCTGTGCCGTTGCCAAAGTCTCCCAGATTGACACCGGTTAACACGATTTCCTTTACTCCTGACTCTGCGATGGATCTGGCATTGCGCACCACATTTTCCACGGTATCGCTTCTTGAGGCGCCCCTTGCCTGCGGAATAGTACAAAATGAACATTTGTAGTCACAGCCATCCTGCACTTTTAAAAAGGACCTGGTTCTGTCACCGAATGAAAAAGCATCCACAAATGAATTGGCTTCCTTCACATCTCCGGCGGCCACCATGCCTTTTCCTGTAGAATGTGCGAGCCCGTCTATAAAATCAAGAATTCTGAATTTCTCCGCTGCTCCCAGAACCAGATCTACTCCGGGTATTTCTGCAATTTCAGCAGGTTTTAACTGTGCGTAGCAACCAACCACGACAATTTTAGCATCCGGGGAGTACTTGAGCGCCCTGCGAACTTCATACCTGCACTTTTTGTCTGCAAATTCGGTAACTGAACAGGTATTTAATACATAAACATCCGCTCCTGATTCAAATGGGACTGTTGTGTATCCCTTCTCTTCAAATGATCTTCGGATGGCAGAAGTTTCTGAAAAATTGAGCTTACAGCCCAGTGTATGAAATGCGACAGTATGTGGTGTTGCCATGCTGTATGTTCATTCGGTTTTATCTATCCATTCCCTTTTTTCGGGATGTTCTTTGCCTTGTTTCCTGCTGCCTTATCTCTTTCTTCATTGATGGCAGGTTCAATTGGTTTATTCTCTGGTTTTTTTTCCTGTGGGACGTTTCCTTCTTGTGGATTGTTTTCGCCGGAAATACCGGATTCAGGTAAGATTGTACTTTCAGGATCAACCGAAATTCCAAATTTTTGTCTGGCCAGCTGTTCCAGATTCTTGTATCCGTTTATACGGATCGAATCTCTGAATAATGTATCTGCCATTAGCAGTTGCAGTGTATCCGGAGGAAAGGGGATCAACAAAGGACAACCCATTTTTGATTGAACTCCGGGATTAAACTGGAGCCGCTCTTCCGTCATTTTCCTAAAATCAGCATCCTCATGCATGGCCTTCCAGAAATGCCCGACAATTGGCAAGGCTGTAGCTGAGCCACTTCCAAGGTCCATCGTACGGAATCGTACAGCCGGACTAGGGCCTCCAACCCAGGCTCCTGTGAGTATTGTAGGATTAAAGGCCAGAAACCATCCGTCAGAATGATTTTGTGCGGTACCAGTTTTTCCCGCAAAATCACCTGCAGGACAATATTGACTGCGCAATGGATTTCCTGTACCATAAATGATAACAGACTGCATCATGCGTGTCAGGACTCCTGAAATTTCTTCTGGTAAGATTTGTTTTTGATTTCCGGAAACTTCATCTGACCTCTGGGCCTCATGGTCATAAATCACATTGCCATACCTGTCCAGAATTTTCAGGACAGATACCGGTTCATTGCGACTTCCTTTGTTGGCAATTGTACCAAAAACCTTCATCATGTCAAACAGTGAAATATCTGCTGATCCCAGGCTGATCCCATACTCAAACGGAAATTCAGAGCTTACACCCATCTCGCGGGCCAGATCAATTGTGCGCTGAATGCCTACCCTTTCAATCAGTTGGGCAGCGATCACATTGCTGGAATACACCAAACCGCCAAGCACTGAATAGTATCCTCCGTACACACCGTCAGAGTTCTGGGGCGTCCAATCATCAACAGTCACCACTTTGTTGGGGTAAAAATCACAGGGCTGCACACTGTCCATTAAAGCTGCTGCGTAGACCACCGGCTTAAACGCCGAACCTACCTGCCTCTTGCTCAGAATATGGTCATATTTAAAAAACCGGAAATCTGTGCCCCCAACCCAGGAACGTACCTGTCCGTTCGTGTGGTCAACAGCCATAAAGCCGCAATTGAGCAGTGTAAAATAATACCTGACACTATCCAGTGGAGTTAGTAACGTGTCCTTCTCGACAGGGCTTTCCTGCCAAGAAAAGACCTTCATGTTGACAGGTGTCAAAAACGCTGAATCGATTGCCTGCGGAGAATAACCTTTTTCGACCATGCGGGCGTATCTGTCACTTTTTTTCACCTGATCATCAATCCACTGGTCATCGCCCCAGGGTTTTTCAGCAGTGTACCCATTCCAGTGTTTTTCAAATTTCATTTGAAGCTCACCCATGTGTTTGTACACGGCTTCCTCCCCATATTTTTGCATGCGGCTATCCAGGGTGGTATAGATCTTTAACCCATCAGTGTAAAGGTTGTAGGGTTTGCCATTTTCTTTTTGGAGACCTTCCAGAATACCCGGTAAAACCCTGGTGCGGAGATATTCCCTGAAATAAGTCCCAACACCATCGTCACTGCCAATATCCTCATGTGGCTGAGCACCTACCGGTGTGGCGATGATGGTCTGATACTGTTCGTCTGTGATTGCACCTGCACGGATCATTTTTGAAATGGTCTGCATCTCCTCGGATTCAAACCGAAAATCTTTATTTTTCAGCATTTGACTTAATACCAGGTTTCGTCTTTTCTGAGAGTTATTGGGATTTCGGGTAGGATCTAGAGCTGTCGTCGCCTTTAGCATCCCAATCAGTGTAGCTGCCTGCCCAGGATCAAGTTCTTTCGGCTTTTTGTTGAAAAAATAACGCGAAGCTTCCTGTATTCCAAAACGATTCCCACCAAAGGGTACAGTGTTCAAATATAAAATCAGAAGCTCTTCCTTATTATAAATGTTTTCGAGCTTGATAGAGATGATATTCTCCCTCACCTTGTTGATAAAAATGCTCACGCCCGGTACGAAATAGTTTTTTCTGGGATACAAGTTTTTGGCCAGCTGCTGACTCAACGTAGACCCGCCACCAAGGCTTTGCGAATTGGTGGCCAGTCCCTTGAAAACTCTCAACCACGAACGAAGGTCAATACCACTGTGTTCAAAAAAACGCTTGTCTTCAATCGCGAGCAAGGCAGTAATCAGGTAAGGTGAAATACTGTCAAGTTTAATAGTAGTGCGATTTTCAGTGTAATACTTACCAATCATCACGCTGTCGGCAGTATACACTTCAGAGGCGTTGGGTGTCTCAATGGTTCGAAGGTCCCGGGAAGAAGGCATTTTTCCAAAAAAGCCCAGCCATGAAAACAGAACAATGGAAAAAACAAGAATGAACAGCCATTTGCATGCCACTCCAAAGCGGGTAATCCAGCGGCCGGCCACAGGATATTGCTGCACAAACTGATGCCACAATTCACCGACAGGTTCCGTAATTCGTTTCAGCTGCTGTTGTACAGGGGTATAATACAGCATTAGTGGCTGCAACCAGGCTTCAATCCTTGCAGACAATTCATGATATACTTTTCGCGATTTTTCCCTCCAGCGGAACATGCCTTCAAATTGGTGGTCAAAATTACAATTAATTCTGCACTCCTGACCTGCAAAGGTCAGATTCCTGCAAAGCTATCTAAATCATTCTAAGATTACCTTTCACGTCGGGCTCAACGAAATTCAATGGATCTCCTTCAGAAATTCCTGCAGGTAAGTCCAAAATTTTGAAACTGAGGCAATATTGACCTTTTCGTCGGGTGAATGTGCACCCTGAATAGTCGGACCAAAGGAAATCATATCCATACCAGGATAATTTTTTGCCAGTATACCGCATTCCAACCCGGCATGACAAGCAACGATTCGGGGTTCGGTTCCATGTACCTGCTGATAGATCTTCTTTGCCTGTCCGAGCAATGGCGAATCTGTGTTCGGTGTCCATCCGGGATAATCACCAGATAAGTTTACTGAAAAACCTGCCAGTGAAAAAACTGAATGCAGCGCATTGGCAACCTCTGTCTTTGTGGATTCCACAGACGATCGAATCAGGCACATCACCACCGCTTTACCCTTTGACACCTGCACTTTCGCTACATTGTTAGAAGCCTCTACGAGATCCGATAAAGTTGGGCTCATTCGATACACTCCGTTGTGCGCGCCCATTAGTGACAGACAAATTTTTCGCTGTGTCTCAACTGGAACAAGTGTCTCGCTGGAGTGAGCAGGAACCAGTTGAATGGTCATCCCGGATTCAATAGTCCTGTATTCTTCCTGTATTTCTTCTATTCGAAGTTGTACTGTAGTGAGAAATGCATCGCTCTGGTTTTCCGGAACTGCGACCCATGCATTGCTTTCTCTGGGAATTGCATTCCTTAGACTTCCCCCTTCTATCGAAACAATCCTCATCTGATGCAATTCGTCCTGTTGCAAAAGCAGCCTTGCCAGTAATTTGTTGGCATTGGCCCGACCCAGATGAATATCAATGCCTGAATGCCCTCCCTTAAGTCCTGAAACAGAAATCTGAAAAAAATGCAAGTCCACAAATTCAGAAGATTCTTCGGCGTATTCCAGTTCAGCTGTCAAATCCAGTCCACCGGCACAGCCAATGTCCAGCTCGTCATCTTCTTCTGTGTCCAGATTCAATAGCATTTTCCCCTTTAGCCATCCTCCTTCCAGACCTTTTGCACCGGTCATTCCTGTTTCCTCGTCAATGGTAAACAAAGCCTCAAGAGGAGGATGAATCATCTGATCTGATGAGAGTACAGCCATGATAGCAGCGACACCCATGCCATTATCAGCACCTAATGTAGTACCTCGTGCCTTGACCCAGCCACTGTCCACATACATCTCGATACCCTGTGTTTCAAAATCGAACTCAGTATCGGCATTCTTTTGATGCACCATATCCAGGTGTGCCTGTAATATGATTGTTTGCCTGTCTTCCATTCCATTGGTAGCGGGCTTTCTGATGAGTACATTTCCCGTATGGTCACTTTGAGTTTCAAGTCCAAGCTGTTTGCCAAAAGCGATCATGAAGTCCCTGACTTTTTCTTCTTTTTTTGAAGGGCGGGGAATAGCGTTCAAATCAGCAAAATGCTGCCACAAGGCCTCAGGTTCCAAAGATCTGATCTGATCGGTCATCGTTTATTGTTTTTTGCAAAGTTAGCACTTAATTTCTACAGAAAAAACTTAGGCTTCCTTACTCCTGATGGACGTGAGCTGTCACCAGACCTGCCCGCCTTGATGGAATTACTGAGGCCAGGACTCCAATCACAAACACTGTCAATGTGACCGTCAAGAAATCAATTGCTCGCATTTCTATGGGATAGGAAGATGTCAGAAAACTGTCCGGAACAGCGATCAGACCATAGTTCTTCTGGGCAAAGTACAGACCGGTAGCCAGAATATATCCTATGCACATACCCAAAGCCGATACGAGCAAACCCACCAGCAGAAAGATCCGGCGTACTGCCTCCTTTGGCAAACCCATTGCTTGAAGAATGGAAATATCTCGTTTCTTTTCCAACACGATCATCCAGAGCGACCCGACCAGATTGAAGGCAATGATCATCAATGTGAGGCAAGCGATGAGGTAACTTATCCATTTTTCAATGTTCATGATGCGGAGAAAATGCTCGTCCTGCTGGTATCTGTTCTGTATGGAAAATCTCTTACCCATGATCGACGAAAGCTTTCGAATGACCTCTTCTTCTTTGGCATCTGGCTCGAGACGAATTTCAATCGCACTCAGATGCTTTTCCAGACCTAAAAGCGCATTCACTGCACCAAAGTCTGACAATATATATTGCATATCCACATCCGAACTGACACTAAACACAGCTGTAGGAACCATGGATAATGTACTGAACTCCCTTGCCATAATGCCTCGCTGCCGAACATTTGGCATGTAGGCAGTCACCTGCGTAAACATCTCATAGGGATTGACCGATAACTTCGTACTCATTCCGGACCCGCACCAGGCATAAATCGTCTGGGTGTCTTTTCGGATTTCTCCTGCGATCAAAGAAGAATCCAGTTGCGTTACACGTACAAAATTGTCATCAACTCCCTTAAGAATCCCTACTTCCTGTGAACCTTTATAATCAAAAAAAGCTGTCTCTTCAATTGTCAGGGAAATTTCTCCAATTCCAGGTATTTTTTTTATCGAAACGAGATCAATGCTGTCTGAAGAAACAAACTTTCCTTCTTTCAGTGTGATTTTGACATCTGGATTGAAATGACTCAACATCCCGCTCAACAGGGAGTCAAAACCGTTAAACACAGATAGAATCAGGAGTAATGCTGCTGTTCCTATGGCCATGCCTGTTATTGAAATCCAGGTAATCAACTGAATTGCCTGGGTGGATTTTTTCCCAAACAAATAACGCAATGCAATGGTCAGTGAAAGTCTCATGCAGCAAAAATAGAGATTTACGAGCAATGTGTCGTACTGAACAAAATTCGTTACTGCTAGCAACAATCCTAACCAGCAGTTAAACATTTCTTAAATATTGGCTGAGACCTTTGTTTTTGCTTGAATACTGAGTGATTGTGCATTAATTTTGCAGAAAAATCAATCTATTATGGCCATTTATTCAAACTGTCTTAAAAAATTGGATGTAGCGGCTCTTTTTTTGTTTTTAATGGCTTTCAGTGTCTTTCTCTTCCCGGCTACTTCGTATGGAGGCATGATAAAAGATGGTGCAGGGCAGGATATACGATGGAGTCATGTTTTACCCAATATTGAAAAAACAGATTCAGTACCTGGAGTTTGGGAATCGATGACAATTCGGAGAAAAACAGGCGATCAGGATGTTTTGATGAAACTGGAAAATGGAGAAATTGCACTGCTGGAAATTGATGGTAAGGTGATTGAAAAGTCTGAATATTCTCAATACCAGGAATTGATTGATGCTGTAAAACCGGGTGGCTTCGTTTAGAAAGGGGGAGTCCTTTGATTCCTTGGGTGGAATAATTAACCTTGACAGCATGATGGCACAAATGTCCACCTGGGTAAAACAATGGCAAAATCAATGGCCTGAAGGAGAGTCATGGCAATTTGAGTCAGATGAAGATGAGCCGGAACTGTTTTTACAACCCGAATCATCCGAAAATGCCATTTCGTCCGAAGGATTTGATAGCATCTTAGGCAATGCGCTAAACAAGGATGGTCTGTTGATTCCCGGAAAAGATAACAACATCGAATTGACATATAAACATCTGAAAATCAATGGAGAAAAGCAACCAGAAAACATTTTTCAAAAATATAAAAGAATATTCGAATCGGCTGCAGGTACTCCGTTACAAAAAAAGTCACAAATCAAATTTTCCTATGTCGGCAAGGAATCCTCAAGAAAGTACCGGGTTTATTGATTTTATTTCTTTCTTTATCGCCTCAAAACAAAATATTATGAGACAAACAATGCTTCTTCTTACATTGGCAATACAGGTTACAATAGCATTTGCGCAAAAGCAAGAAACGAAGATGATGACTATGATTGTCAGAAAAGGTGAGCTGGGACAAAGTGATACAATTCTGTATAACGGACGTGAAAAAAGCAAAGCCATTACCAAAGAAATTTCGATTATTGCTGGAGATAGTATTCCAAAATCCACAACCATCACCATCCACGCCAACGATGTATTCAGGATGGTAAGGAGGAAATCATAGATCTGGATCATACGGGAGAGCGCGGTTCAGGTATCAAAAATCTAAATATTCATAAAATCATCCAGGGAGACAGTGTAACAATCTCAATTGACTCCCTTGTACTTAGCGACGACTTAATGGATCTAGAGGTTTACAGGGATGTATTGGAAAGGGAAAATCGTAGAAACACTTGTGATATGCAGTGGACGGACGGTGGACAAAGTCCCTTGAATCCCGCGACGCTCGGGGTACTGATTGAAGACACTGATGACGGGGTAATAATTACCGACATACTGGAGGGAAGTGCAGCTCAGAAGACGGGTCTGAGACGAGGAGATGTTATTCTGAAAATCAACAAACGCTACGTCTTTACTTCTGGCGGATTATTAAAGACTCTTCACCCGTTTAATCCAGGGGACAAGATAAAAATTACTTGTCTGAGAGAGGGAAAGGCAATCAAAAGAAAGGCAATATTGCAAAAAAGAATAGAATAAGAAGTCTGATACATCCTATTTCTTGCAAAGATTCTGATAATCACGCATGATAGTATTGACTGCTATCTGCAATTTATCTCCCATCAGCTTATCGGGATTGAAGATGGAAACTACACGATCTTTGATACCTGTTGCGGGCTGAATCTTGTATCGTTTTTCTTCATATTTTTTGACGACAATGGGACAATCTAAGAAAAAGTCTTTAAAAGATACATCTGATATGGAAACTGGTGTAAAGCCTTTGCGAGAAATGAGAATATCGAATTCGTCCTTGCATTTGTCAATATGCTCCTGCATGACTTCAGCATTTTCAACATCATCCTCGCCGATCTGCGGCGGTATATGAAACCTGGCTGCTGAGACTTCACCTTGTTGTATCAGTTCCGCAAAAAAATCTATATTTTTTTCTCCCTTAAATTTACCGAAAGCCTCCTTTAGGCGATTGTCCTCGTCTGCCCCTTTAATATAATACTGAACATAGATAAATCGTCTGTCCTGAAAACCATATTCGATGACTTCTCCAGGTATACAATCTTTTTTCAGCTCACGTTTCACACGACTCCCATTCAGCAGATTCTTATCAAAATATTTGACGTCCTGTTGAAATGACCAGGGTTGTTTTATATCCTCTACTTCTATAGCTACCTCTCGCCTTACGCTATCAACTGTGATTATATACCCTAAAAACTGATTATCGCGGCCTTTAGACTGGCCCATTAACATCAAAGGGCAAAGAAATATAAGCACCCATAAATTGAACCGTGTCTTCATTTGTTTATTTGTTACTTGTCTTGTTCTTTGTGACAATTTATCAATATTATATGTGATGGGCATGAAAAACAACCCTTATTGTTTTTGTGATCAAAGTATACCAAATTCAATAATGTATTTACATTTTTCAAACATAAATCGGCACTGCTAAGATATTGAGTGTTTTAGTTACCAAAGATCTTTTTACCTTTTCTTTCATCGAGGACCGGCTTAGGTCGGGGGGCCGCATCCATCACTTCTGTAGCTATTTTATCAACATAATCCCAGTACCCATCTTTTTTTTCAAATCCAATATAACTTCCATCGGGGACCATAGTCTTTCCCTGCCCAGGCACTCTGCTGATTCGTTCTATCAAATGATCAGCCATGATCATATTCATACCCGGATTAAAATTTACAGTAACCTTTGCATCAGAAGAGTAGTTGAGTAACAATCGGTGATAAAATTTATTTTCATTTTGAGGTGAGCTTTTTCGGAAAACAGGCTTTCCAAAATACGCTTCGCCCTCCTGGGTAAAAAACAGGGGGTCGACCATTTTTATATTTTCAAACCTGCCGGAACGACGCATTCCAAACAACAAATAATAAGGCTCCTCCTTCTTTTTTCCTTGCGTCGACAAAATATTATAGTACACACTTCCAAGCCACTGATCTGATGAAAACTCGCTGTCTGCACGGTCTTCTGCCTCCTGAAACCCGTCTGTGAGCCAGATTGATTTCCCGGATTGAGCTTGCACAATTTGAAGGACCTCTAAGAACTCTCGGTTGAAAATTTCCATTGCCTGCACCCGGTGCCTGCTTTCCGCAGCATTTATCATGACGTCACAATGATAGGATAATTGAAGTTCACGCTCCCCAATGGTGCTTTGCCCTTTTATGGATAGAGAAACTGAAAGCAGGACTCCAACATAAGTCAAGTAAATCCAATTCATAGATACATTATTTTACACCTGTGAAGTATGCAACTCTAACGCAGAAAGTAAGAAGTTAGTGCCAGATATAACAAAATTTTATTTCAATTGGCATACTTCGATAAATGATTCATAATTTGGTTTATCCGCTACTGAATTATGGATAAAACTCTCAATGACATTTCCGTCCCGAAGCAGAAATATACCTGGCATTTGCAATCCATCGCCAATTCGAGTTACTGATGGAAGCATTTGCTTAGTAGCTGCAATCTCAAAACCTCTGATCCAGGTTTTTAGACCAAACAGCTGACTAAAAGAACCCTTCACCAGACCAAAAAGTGCATAATACTTGCATTCTGGATCAGAAACGTGCTCAATGCTCTGCAAGCTATTTTTCTTAAAATAGCCCTCTGCTGTTTCATAATCCGACATATGTACTAGCACAATTTTTATTCCTTCCTTTTCCAGATCTTTTCGTTTCCTGGAAATGTCGTGCATGGATTCTTTACAGAAAACACATCCAAAATGTCTTAAAAAGACCAGTAGTACTGGTACTTCATTCGACAATTGTTCGATTGTATTTCCTTTATTTGTTTTAATAAGCGACAGATTCTGTCTGTTTACCATATAAAAGGAATATTTATCTTCGATTACACCATGAAGCGTTTTAATTTAGTAAGGCGTTTCTTACATTTTGTCAAACACATCCATTACTTCCTTGACGGCAGCAGCCGAATCTTTTAAGAGCGTGGTTTCTGCACTGTCAAGTTTCAGTTCAATAATATTCTCAATTCCATTTTTTCCAAGTCGCACAGGAACTCCTACAAACACATCACTTAGGCCATATTCTCCATTCAATTGAGTGCAAACAGGAAAAATTCTGTTTTCATTTTTGATGATGGCCTCAACCATTTGAGCAGCAGCAGCCCCAGGAGCATACCATGCAGATGTACCCATCAGTTTTACCAATTCGCCACCTCCAGTTTTGGTTCTTTCGACAATCGCATTCAGTGTATCGTTATCAACCAGCTCGGTTACCGGAATACCTGCGACCGTAGTATACCTTGGAAGAGGGACCATCGTATCACCATGCCCACCCATCAAAATAGCCTGAATGTCTTTGGGTGATACATTTAATTCACTCGCAAGAAACGCCCTGTATCTGGCCGTGTCCAAAATTCCTGCCATACCAAAAACCCTGTTTTTTGCGAGACCTGAAGCCTTAAATGCTGCATAAGTCATAACATCCAGGGGGTTGGAAACCACAATAATAATTGGGTCTGAAGAATATTCAAGAACTGACTTGACTACTGAAGTTACAATGTTAGCATTGGTAGAAATCAAGTCATCCCTACTCATTCCCGGCTTTCTTGGAATACCGGCAGTAATTACAACAATGTCTGAGTTTGCTGTCTCCTTGTAATCACTCGTTCCTGTCAAGTAGGTACTATAATTGTCAATAGGCGCTTGTTGCCATGTATCCAGCGCCTTCCCCTTAGCCAGGTCTCCTACGATATCAACAAGTACTATCTCCTTGACAATATCCTTGTGCGCCAGCACATTGGCTACTGTTGCACCGACATTTCCTGCTCCTATCACTGTCACTTTGCTCATAAACTTCTTTTTTCGTTCATTAAACTTATTTCACCATCCTGAAACACCATATACAAATGCAATAAGTATCACCACACAAATAAATAGCGCCTAAGGAATAATCAACACAAAATTACAAATTGCATCATTCATAATGGAAAATACCATCATTTATATTGTCACGAAAATGTCTGAAAATCTCCTGAATCTAAGTTTTTAACATTCTTTAACATTTTGACAGGCCTGTTCGTTGTCAGAAAACTATCGAAACAAGCCATGCATGTTTTAATCAGACAATCCGCTTATCGAATGTCGGGGTTGGCGTGGATTATTCTAAGGCTTATATTTCAAAATATCCTCATTTCAACGTATTTTTGCCTTCGGTTTGATAACAGGAATTTTTCTGCAGTGGTAATTCATGTGATTATTTTTCACTTGTCACTCTTCAAGTGACTGTTTATGAATGTCAAATGAATTTCTTTGGAGAATTAATCATCGCGCTTTTTGTGACCGCCCCTTGTGCGTTTCATAGAAAATTCGGACTTTTTCCTTCTGACCAAAACAGACTAAAATCTTAAAAAAGCGTTTCATGAACTTACACGAATATCAGGGTAAAGAATTGCTGGCCTCCTACGGTGTTGAAATTCAGAGAGGAAAGCTGGCGTATACTGTGGAAGAAGCAGTGGCAGGATTTCATCAACTCAAAGCTGAAACTGGTACAGAGTTTTGCGTTGTGAAGGCCCAGATTCATGCAGGAGGCAGAGGCAAAGGAGGAGGGGTAAAACTGGCAAAAAACATCGATGAGTTGAAGCAATTCGCAGGAAATATCCTGGGAATGATGCTCAAAACACCCCAAACACCGGGAGGACTGGAAGGCGAAGGCAAACTTGTGCGCAAGGTACTTATTGCAGAGGACACCTATGCACCCGACTTTTCAGCCTGTAAAGAGTATTACATCTCCATCCTGATGGATAGGGAAAAGAAACGAAATGTCATTGTGTATTCTACAGAAGGAGGTATGAACATTGAAGAAGTGGCCGAACAAACACCACATCTGGTACACAAAGAATATATTGATCCCACAGTGGGTCTGCTGGATTTTCAGAAACGAAATATTGCTTTCAACCTGGGACTTTCCGGCAATGCATACAAAAACTTCCTGAAGTTTATTACAAGCCTTTACAACGCATTTATCGGTTCTGATGCCTCTCTGTTTGAAATCAATCCCTGCCTGAAAACAGGTGATGATAAAATTATTGCCGTAGACTGCAAAGTGACACTTGACGATAATGCGCTTTTTAGGCATGCTGACCTAGAAGCAATGAGAGACACAGATGAAGAAGATCCTACAGAAGTCGAAGCAAAAAGTTACGGCCTAAATTACGTAAAACTTGATGGAAACGTAGGCTGTATGGTCAATGGTGCAGGTCTTGCTATGGCCACGATGGACATTATCAAACTTTCCGGAGGATCGCCTGCCAATTTCCTCGATGTTGGAGGTACCGCAGATGCTGCCCGCGTAGAGCAGGCTTTCCGACTCATCCTGAGAGACAGCAATGTAAAGGCAATCCTGATTAATATTTTCGGCGGAATTGTGAGGTGTGACAGAGTAGCTCAGGGTGTGGTTGACGCCTATAAAAATTTGGGCAATGTTCATGTACCTATCATCGTTCGATTACAGGGAACAAACGCTGACCTGGCTAAACAACTGATCGACAACAGCGGACTGGAAGTTCATTCTGCCATCGCCCTTCAGGAAGCTGCCGATTTAATCAAGAAGGTGATTGCCTGATGCATCCAGCCACCTGAGACACAAGTATATTTGCCTATGCGCGCCTCTTTTTCTCTCTTTGAACTAAACGAATATATCAAAAGAGTCATAGCGCTGAATTTTCCTGAACCCATTTGGGTACATGCAGAAATTTCGCAGTGGAAGGAAGTAAGAGGGAATGTCTATCTGGATCTCGTTTGCCATGATGAAAAAAATGGCGACGTGAATGCACAACTTTCAGCTACCATTTGGTATAAAAATTACCTGTTTATCAAATCTAAGCTTGGGAATCTTTTGCCTTCTATTTTATGTGAGGGGTCCCAAGTATTGATGAAGGTACAAGTAGATTTTCATGAAAGATATGGACTGAAGCTCACCATTGAAGATATTGATCCTAGCTATACGATCGGTTTGATGGAAATGAACCGGCAAAAAATATTGCAACGCCTGCAGGATGAAAGACTGCTTGAGAAGAACAAAGAATCAAGGATGTCTCTTGTCCCACAAAGAATTGCAGTCATTTCTTCTGAAAATGCTGCAGGGTATATTGATTTTATCAAACACGTTCAGGAAAACGTCTTTGGATACGCGTTTGCTGTCACATTGTTTCCGGCATCCATGCAGGGACAAAATACGGAAAAAGAGGTGTGCCAGGCATTTCGCACTATCATGAACCAATCCAAAAACTTTGATTGTATAGCCATCATCCGTGGAGGGGGATCAAAAATGCATCTCTCATGGTTTGACAATTACGCCATCGGGGCGACAATTGCCCATTCTCCAATTCCCGTGCTAACAGGA
The DNA here is from genome assembly GCA_021298335.1 of Saprospiraceae bacterium. GTDB lineage: Bacteria > Bacteroidota > Bacteroidia > Chitinophagales > Saprospiraceae > OLB9. The sequence continues at coordinate 31,685 of JAJTEZ010000039.1, forward strand.
ATTGGACACGATATTGACTCCACAGTGGCAGATGTTGTATCATATTTATCCTGTAAAACTCCAACAGCAGTGGCAGACTTTCTTGTACAAAAAGCGGCAGACCTGGAGGCGAAGATGCAACAGCTTACCCGATTGGTTACCCGTACTGCCACTCAAACATTATCAAGAAAACAAAAAGAGTTGCAACAGGTCACTTATTTGTTGCTCATGACACCTGGCAAACAAATTCAAAGCCAGTATCTGAGCATCAAACACCTGATGGAAAAGGTAATGAACGAGGGTACCTATACCATCGAAAAGCATAAGCAACGAAACCTGCAAATTTCTACCACGCTCGACCTGCTTAATCCCAAACAAACCCTCAAAAGAGGATATGCCATAGTGAAACAAAAAGGCAAAGTCATTTCTCATAAAACTGAATTTCAGGCAAATAGTCTGACTGAAATTGAATTTATTGATGGTAAAATACAGATTGCAACATCATGAGCAAAAAATTAAATTATGATCAGGCCTTTGCAGAGCTGAATTACATCCTTCAAAAAATACAATCAGAAGATGTTGGGCTGGAAGAACTTAGTACTACACTGAAGAGAGCCAATGAACTGGCAGAATTCTGCAGGATTAGACTTCGCAACATCGAAGAAGACATTCAAAAAATACACCCGGATCAGCCTATAGAGTTTTAATCAGAAGAGGAAGCTAATAAGGTCAAAATAGTCCGGTCACTCTACCCTCTTCATCAATGTCGATATGTTCGGCACTTGGTATTGGTGGTAAACCTGGCATACGCATTACGTCACCCAGTAGAGGAATGACAAATCCTGCTCCACCCGCAAATTCAAATTCACGTACGGTAATCCTGAATCCTTCAGGCCTGCCAATCTTCTTTTCATCATCTGACAAACTTGCTGGAGTTTTGACCATACAAACCGGCAAATGCTGATAACCCAGTTTTGAAATCTGGTTCAACTGACTTTTTGCCTTTGTCGAATAGTCAACACCATCAGCTCCATAGATCTGTGTAGCGATTGTAAAAATTTTGTGCTCAATACTATCTGTAAGTGCATATAAAGGTTGAAAGTGATTTTTTCCGTTTTCTATACTTTCAATAACAGCAGCAGCAAGATTCGCCGAACCTTTTCCACCTTCAGCAAAGGCTGTGGATACGACCGCACGAACCCCTTTTTCAGCGCACATCTGTACTATTATCCCATATTCTTCCTGCGTATCAGTCGGAAAAGCATTGATCGCCACCACCGGCTGTATACCAAGTTTCTGTACGTTTTCGATATGTTTTGCGAGATTTCCAAACCCTTTCTTCACAGTTTCAGGGTCTGGGGCGGACAAGTTGTCTTTTGAGGCACCACCATGGTGCTTTAACGCCCTTACAGTAGCAACAACTACAGCGGCATCAGGCTTAAGGCCCGACATCACACACTTAATATGCATAAACTTTTCAGCCCCCAGGTCTGCACCAAAACCAGCTTCTGTCACCACATAATCCGCCAGACTCAAACCTGTTTTTGTGGCAATCACTGTGTTTGTACCTTGCGCTATACTGGCAAACGGACCTCCGTGTAAAATTGCGGGATTTCCTTCCAACGTCTGTACGAGGTTGGGCTTGATAGCATCTTTCAGCAACACAGCCATTGCCCCCACAGCCTTTAGGTCGCGGGCGTACACCGGCTTACCGTCGAATGTCTGTGCAACATAGATATTCCCAAGTCTTTCTTTCAGATCGGCCATATCCCTTGACAAGCAGAGAATCGCCATAACTTCAGACGCAGGGGTGATATTGAAGCCATCTTCGCGTATCATGCCGTTGGCCTTGCCACCAAGTCCAATCAGAATCTGGCGCAATGACCTGTCATTCATGTCCATTACACGTTTCCATACAACCGTACGCGGGTCAATTTGCAGGCTGAATTGCTTGTTCTGAATATTATTGTCGATCAATGCTGAGAGAAGGTTGTTCGCCTTTTCAATCGCTGCAAAATCACCTGTGAAATGCAGATTGATATCTTCCATAGGAATCACCTGGGAGTAGCCTCCTCCTGCTGCACCTCCCTTAACACCAAAGACCGGACCAAGTGAAGGCTCACGCAAGACAGCAACCGCTTTTTTGCCAATATGGTTCAGACCATCAGACAAACCAATAGTCATCGTCGTCTTTCCTTCCCCATATTTCGTTGGAGAGAGGGCTGTCACCAGGATCAGCTTGCCTGTAGGGCGTTCCTTTTGCAGGGAAAGAGACAACTTGGCCTTATACCTGCCGTAAAGTTCAATCTGGTCTTCGTGAATATGAAGTTTTTCAGCTATACGTAATATATGCTTGATATCTGCACGCTGAGCAATCTCAATATCTGAGGGAAAAGATGACATGGCTTCAAAATGTTGGGATAACAAATATCCTGATTTTCTTCCAAATCACCTAATCCAAAACGAATCAGGGGTAAAAATCAACGATCACTTCTTCCACGGAAGACGGATCACAGCCCGGGCTATCTCCCGGCCAAATCGAACTCCTTCCTCGCAATCCATCCGATAATGCACTCCCAGAGGTACTCTTGACCATGCATTCTCATCAGCCATCTCATTAATACTGGAGAAAGTCCTTGGCGTTCCCTCAAATAGTGTCTGAAACTGATGGCACTTGTCTGTCATGCCATAGCTGTAGCCAAAGATGTGAGACAATGCCTCCCCTCCTGCGGCACCCATTGTGGAGTGCCCCGAAGGATATGCCGGGAAGGATGGTGAAATCCCCTTATCTCCTGTGAGTGGGTTGTCAAGATTTGGCTCCCATGTGGGGTCAATGACACGCTTTATATAGGTTTCAGGCCTCTCTACATTGTAATAGTATTTGGAATGCCAGCAGGCAATACCGGCATCACTACTGGCAAGCCCCACAAGAGCAGTCATCCATACCGCTGTTTCAAGATTGCTTTCTTCATTTACAAGTGCCTGATCACCAATCGCCAAAAAACGAACTCCCGGACTGAATGTCAGGTTGAGCAGGTCGTCACTCCAGAATTCACCCACCCATTCTGCTTCGTATGAAAGTGTTGGGGTGTTTTGGGAATACACCTCTATTGCCTGAGCATATAAGTGGGATTTAGGGTCTTCACTGTAAGGAATTGGCTTACGACAAAGCTGCCCAAGCTTGTCTGTTGTGGACCACTGCCAGACAGCTTCTGCCACCTCACGGCCCCTGTTGATGGAACGCAAAAAGACATCTTCTGATACAGTGTTTTTAAACTGAGATTCAAATCGTCGCTCTGTAGACTGGATTAGTGCCAGTTGCTCCTGTGTTGCTCTTCCAAAAAATTTAGGAAGCAAGTAACCATAAGACGCATTCACAACCAAAGGCCAGCAGTACTCCCTGGAAACTTCAGCATCAGGAATCGAAAAGCCATTCCAGTATCCTTCAAAAGAGTTGAAATCGGACATTCCCGGAACCACTGCTTCATAGACTGCCAGACCCAGATATGCTACAGCCCTGGGTGCAGGACCAGGACGATATCCCGCAGAGTTTTTCTCAATCTGTAAAAAAACTTCGTTCCAGTCATGACTAACCTTATAATCATAATCTGAAACTTTTTTAAACGCATTTTGCTGATTATCTGTATCCACATCCTGTGAACAGGAAATTAGAAAAACAAAAAACAATAAAGCGTAAATCGGATTTTTAAGCATATTCATTGTTTTAATTTTGTGCAAAGGTAAATGTGATGAATCAATAGTTTTATTAAAATAATATTAGATTTTAAAGGGAAAAAAAATATTAGATTTTAATTAGAAAATTCGGTGAAAAAAAAGAGCAATTTTAGTTTTAATACCTTTACAATTGATTTAATATACTGTTTGTGAATATATTACTGGTAGAAGACCAACAGGGCATGTTGTACTCCCTGAAGCAATGTCTGGAAGAAAATGAGTTTCAGGTAGAAGTTGCAAATAACGGTTCTGACGGGCTGGAGTTAGGTTTGAATCAGATTTATTCCGCCATTTTAATGGACGTGATTATGCCTGGGTTGACAGGCATTGAAGTTTGTTCAACTTTAAGAAATCAAGGAATTACAACACCAATTTTACTTTTTTCTGCCTTGGATACCGTTGAAGATAAAGTTTACGGACTGGAAGCAGGCGCTGATGATTACCTGACAAAACCTTTTGACCTCAATGAATTACTTGCCAGGCTTCGGGCTTTGATTCGCAGGAAGTCGCTGGAATATACCAGAAAAAATACTCTTACTTTAGAGGATCTTGTCCTTGACTTCGACTCCAGAACTGCTACCAGAAACCAATTACCCCTTGAATTAACTAAAAAAGAGTTTCGACTGCTGGAATATTTTGTACAAAACGAAGGAAAGATCCTTTCAAAAAATGAGATTGCGGAAAAAGTCTGGGATGTTGACTTTAATACAGGCACCAATATCGTGGAAGTTTACGTCAATTACCTGAGAAATAAACTGGATAAAGGATTTGACAAAAAATTTATTCAGACGAAATTCGGAATGGGCTATATTTTTAACCCTAAATAGTCAAATGCAAATCAAAACAAGGGTTACTCTTTGGTATACTTTACTGACGGCCTTACTTCTTTTGGGTTCACTATTATTTATTTACTATATTTTTAAGAAGTACAACGAAAATGAGTTTTACCGCAATCTACAGTCCAGGGCGGTCATGGCTGTATTCATGTTTGAAAAAACTAATCCAGACCTCAAAATAAAGTCAGGATTTTCAAACCAGTCAAATCTTCTTCCCAAAGGTGAAAATTTTATTGTATATACTTTGAAGGGCGAAAAATTATTTTCCTTACACCCTTTATCTAATATTCCTTCAGATATACTTAAAAAAGCACTGAACGAAAAAGATTTCAGATTTCAATGGAATGACTTTAACTACATTGCTACAAGATATATCACAAAATCCGGGAAAGAACTGATTGTTATAGCCATGGGACAATGCGAATCTGCTGAACTAAGATGGCTGAGTCGTATCCTCCTCTTAACATTTTTCATCTTTATACTCATCGTTTCTTTGATTGGTTACTACTTCGCTGGAAAAGTGTTGAGCCCTATTAGAAAAACCATGAATGAAATGGACAGGATTACACCCACCGACCTCTCTAAACGACTGAAAATCAGTGAAAATAAAGACGAAATCCAAAGACTATCCTCTACTTTTAATCAGTTGCTTGACAGAATTGAGGAGGCATTCCGCATTCAAAAAGGATTCCTGTCAAACATATCACATGAAGTGAGAAATCCCATCAGTTCTATGATTGCAGCAATCCAATTGAGTCTCTCTAAAGAAAGAACACCTGAAGAATATAAACATACCCTTCGTCTGGCTTTGCACGACGCACAAGAATTGCAAAATATCTCGTTTCAGCTCATGGAGCTGGCACGACTTTCTGATTCCTCAAACCAGCCTAAATTACAAGCTGTGAGAATTGATGAAATCGTCTGGCAAGCAAAGTCCGCGGTGAGAAAAGTCCATTCCGATTTTTATTTCGTGTTTGACGACTCTAGCTTTCCTGGTGAAGAAAAGGTTTTAACTATCCTGGGAAATGAAGCCTTGCTGAAAGTCGCATTAATCAATTTATTTGAAAATGCATGTAAATTTTCACCCAACCATACAGCTCACTTATCAATCTTCTCAAGTCATGACAATCGCGTTTGTATACGGATAACTGATACGGCAGAAACAATTACGGAACCAGAAAAACTTCGGATTTTCACTCCTTTTTTCAGATCAGCAAATGCAACTAATGTGCAAGGTTCAGGAATAGGTTTATCGCTTGTTCAATCAATTCTCCAATTACACAACGTAACTCTGACTATAGAGCCAAACCACTCAAAGGGGAATATTTTTACTGTGTTTTTTCATCACCTATGACACAAGACCTCATGCGCATTTCATATTCATTTCGCATTTTGGTATTCGCAGGAGTTTATCTCTTTATGACGTCCTTTAATACCAATCATCATGGAACGGATAAGACCAATAAAATAGTCGCAAAAATTATACACAAGTGGTATGAACTCCACATTGATCTTGAAAAAAACGATGTCACTGCTTACCCCCCTATAGCAGCCCGAAGAGCAGCTGAGTTAGGCCTCGCAGGCATGATTGTATGGCATACAAAACAGCAATTATTTTCTCAAAACATATTCACTTTCGCATCCGTATTGAACGAAACCTATGCAAGAACCCTACAACAAGCTTATTCGACAGTACCAACAGCAAAAGTGCGCATTGAAAAACTGCGCATTGACATTTCTGACCATTTGCCGAATTCTCCCCTGATTCAAAAAAATAGTAACGAGTGTATTGAATTTCTCTCAGAAATAAGTCCCGCATGGTCAACACAATCTGCCAAATTTCAACAATGTTCATACGGCATGCATGGACATTGTATCGAAGAAAACTCTGACTCTGTTCTCCAAGAATGGCAAAATGCTCCCGTCTTTCTAAAAGGAAACAGGAATATTAATGTCAACCCTCCCGCTCTATGTACTCAGGGGGAGAAATCAGTCATCCTACAAGAAGCTATGGCGGTATTTTATGTAGGACAACATCTTTCCTACGAAGAGAAGTGGGTGGCAGAGTTCTGGAGCGATGATGTACGCGGATTGACCTTCTCACCCGTGGGAAGATGGATTTCTATTACCAAACAACTTGTTCGTCAACATCCATTGCCTGCTGATCAGATGTTCAATTTATATTTTTCATTGGGCATCTCACTAAATGATGCCGTTACTCTTTGCTGGAAGTACAAATATTTATACAAGATTCCCCGGCCTTCGCAGATTATCCAATGTGATTTTGACCCCCAATGGAAACCATTGCATGACAACCCAATGTTTCCATCCTACCCTTCCGGACACGCAGCCATAGGAAGTGCTGCGTGTACAATCCTTAACAAATATTTTGGTGACAACATTGAATTTACAGATCATAGCCATCACCAACGAATTGAATTTTTAAGCCATCCACGTAAATGTAAAAACTTTACATCAATGGCAGAGGAAAACGCCCTCTCCCGAATCTATATGGGTGTACATTATCCCATGGATTGCGAAGAGGGTCTGAATATTGGCAAACAGGTAGGTATCAATACGAAAAATTTACCCTTTACAACTTTTTTGAAGGATTACCCCAAAATTACAAATCCTGATTACTGTACTTCCGAAAGGTTGACCAGATACAAATAGCCGTCATTGGTAGCAACGACACATTTACCGTTTTTATTTGCCCGTATCTTTCTTGCGTTGATACCTATAGGTAAAGGCAACCTTACTGAAGGCCCAAATGTGCCCTTACTTTTGTCAAAAACACCTAAAAACCGGCCTGAATTTGCCAGCGAAGGACCAAGATCTGCAATATAATCTCGATGATTACCGACATACATGATGTTTCCGTCAGGCAAAACCAGTATATCTTGAACATCACTGAGTTGTTCCTGCTGATTTAAGGGCACTGCCTGATAACTTCCCTCCTTCGATAAAAACAACATGGATTTCAACTCATTGATTTGTTTGTTTTCCACAAGCTGCTTTTCAAACTCAGGAAACAAACCGGAAATGTCGCCTATCCCTTTAAAATCCTGATAGGACCTGAATTTTTTCTTAAGTACAGGCAATTGCGTGGATAACTTATCCAGACCGGCAAAAGGCACATACCTTTCAAAATAATGATAAAAAATAATTGGCTCAGAAGAACCATTACTATCAAAATCACCAACATACATTTTCACAGGAACAGAATCACTGGCGGTCCATTTAAAATTCAGTCCGGTATTGCCGGCTATTATATCCTGAATGCCGTCTTGATTGACATCTGAAAACGCAATACTATTCCACATACCTGTATACTTTCCGGTACCTTTTTCAGCAGATTTATCCTCCAACTTGCCACTACCTGTATTTTCCAGAATGGTAATTCCCATCCAGTCACCACAAATAACCAGATCAGAATCCTTGTCTCCATCCATGTCAACCCACTGCCCGTCAGTTACCATACCAAAACGAACTTTATAGGATATCTCTACACCCTGACCTCCCTTATTTTTTAAAACAAAACTATATGGGGACAGACCATAGGATCCCGGAATCGACCTGGCACCGACGAAAATATCTTCAAAACCATCCTGATCATAATCTGCCACAGAAACACAACTCCCATTTGTATGTGGCAATGAGATGGGAATACGCCGGAAAACTCCATTTCCATTATTCAAATACAATCGGTCTTCCAAGAGCTTATCCAATTCCTTGACGTCCCCGCCTCCACTCACTACATAAATGTCACGGTCTCCATCGCCGTCAAAATCGATTGTTGCCGCATCAACATCCTCATACTTTGCATCACTTTCAAAATCAGGAGTATCCTTTTTTGAAAATGACCCATTGGCCGCACCCAGAAACAATTGCGCAGGCTGATTCCTACCTCCACCTATATACAAATCTGCGATTCCATCCTGATTCAGGTCTTCATACAACAAAGCCGGGCCTTCATGAGACAGTCTTTGAGGAATCAGCTTTTCCGTGTTTTCATCCTGATAATTATTGTCAATGTGCTGAATAGGAAGGACTTGTACCTTTTCGCCTAAGGTAATCTTAGGGGCCAACTGACTATTAAGTCCTGTGTCAATTCTCTTCAATTGATGCACCTTGTTCGGTGTTATATCCTTAAACACCTGCCGAACATTCCCTGGCCAAAAAACCAGCACAGAATCAATAGCATTCAGTTGTCCCAGCCCAAAATGAATTAGTGCAGTGCTAGAAGACATAAAACCACGAGTAGTTTGTAATTCCCTAGTCAAAATATTTCCTCCGGAATACACCACAACACGGCTGCCTTTCACTATTGGAAATGTTTCGTTGCCCTCAAGCCTGCAAGAAATAAAATTCATGCCGCTGCTCTGGTTTTCTAATACAACAGATTTTTGCTGAAGATTATTAACCACAACATCCAGATCCCCATCCAGATCAAAGTCGGCATAAGCAGCTCCGGTAGAAAATGAAGGTTCGCCCACAAAGGAATTTTCCAATGAAGAAAAATGAAGGTTGCCTTTATTTTGAAAGTAAATATTCCTGAGTGGCTGTGAAGGCATTTTTTCAATCAGCCTCGCTGACCTATCATTAGAACCTTCAGGATGAGCACTGTCCAGTTCGTTTAAGAAATTTATATAGTCCAGGTCATTCGGTCTTTTTACAATGCCATTGGTGATAAAAATATCAGAAAACATGTTATTATCAAAATCCTGCATTAAGACAGACCAACTCCAGTCAGTTGCAAAAGTACGCGTCAGGTACGCCACATCTGCAAAACTTCCGTCACCCTGATTTATTTGCAGGTGATTACGCGCATTCTGAAAGTGAAATCCGAAATCTTTCTTGATTTTCTTAATTTGATCTGAATCCTCACCGGCAGAGACCAACAGAACATCTTCAGAAAATGGCATCATATCTGTTGTAAAAAGATCGTTGTACCCATCGTTGTTTACATCAGCCACATCGACACCCATGCTAAATTGGGTGGTATGCGGCATGGTTGAAGCGATAGATTCTGTAAATGTTTTATCACCGTTATTAAGATACATGTAATCATTTTCATGGAAATCATTTCCCACATAAATATCCTCCCAGCCATCCTGATTCAAATCAGAAATAGCCAGTGCCAGACCATAACCCAAAGGACTTGAATAAATTCCTGCGGAGGCAGTTACATCCACAAACCGACCTTCCTCCTTCAACCGGTTTTCATAAAGCATATCACCAGCTTTTTCATCCTTTTCTTTACGTTTTTCAACACTGCCATAACTGTTAATAGAATGTACGTTGTGATTCAACAAATACATGTCCAGGTCACCGTCATGATCGTAGTCAAAAAAAGAAGCCTGTGTAGAATATCCCCTGAAATCCAGTCCAAACTCCTTTGATTTTTCTGAAAATCTCCCTTTGCCATCATTGATGTAAAGGCAATTGTGGACATCCCCTTTCGTTAAAGCTCCAACTTTGCAGACATAAATGTCCAAATATCCATCACCATTTACATCGTCCATAGCCACACCTGTCGACCATGTAGCCTCTCCACCAATCCCAGATGTTTGTGTGATATCTTCAAACTTCATTCCTCCTTTGTTGAGGTAAATTCTATCGGAAACCTGGTTGCCACAAAAATAAATATCATCCAGTCCATCCCGATTCAAGTCGCCTACACCAACACCTCCTCCATTGTAATAGTACAAATACTCAATGATATTTTGATCGGCATTGTCTTTCAGCACATTCTCAAAATCAATTCCCGTCTCACTTGATGAAAGTGTTTTAAAAAGACCCGAAGTATTATCGTCGCCCTGTTGTTGACCACACGATCCTAAAAATCCAGCCATCGCGATGGCAAACCACTTATTGTTCATATTGATTGATTTTATAGACAACGACACCATCGTTATTTCTAAATATGTACATCCGATCATCGAGTATCTTTATATCTCTAATCTCACCTTTCACAGATAAGCCATATTCATTTGATAGATCTTCCAGCGTACCATCTCCCCGATTTATACAAATCTGACCATACGAGGCATCATATCTCCCCATCTCAGGCTGAACTCCATATAAATTACCTCCTGTCACGATATCCTGGTAACCATCACTGTTCAAATCCCCTGTTCCTATCGCAAATACCGGACTGAATTGCACTGTTAAAGGCAAGTAGGACACTTCAAAATTTTGATTTCCCTGGTTCATCAAAATCAAAGAACGCATTTCAGTTGCAGAAAAAACCTGACATTTTGTCTTCAATATTTCAGGGTCAAATATCTCAGTCATTGAAGCATTCCTGAAAGATGCAAAGTCTGGAAACTTCTTCTTCAGACCTGGCAATCGAGCCATAAGATTATGCCGTAAAGCAAAAGGATAATCTTTCCCATCTGAAAGTTGTTGTGTGATAATTGCCTCCGTAGATCCATTGTCATCAAAATCGGCGTAAAACAATTTTACCGGTGCATTTTTTGAAGCCTTAAAACGGCTATTCAAACCATGGTTACCACAAACCAAATCCATATCGCCGTCCTTGTCTATATCAGTAGGCCGAACTACATTCCACCAACCCAACAAGTCCTGTCCGGCATCTGCTCTCTTGAATCCTGCCCCCTCATTGACGAAAATACTCACAGGCATAAACTCCCCAACCAAAACCAAATCAGGCCATGAGTTACCATCAATATCCGTAAAAACGGCATCAGTAATCATCCCAGTCTGCAGCAGGTCTGGTGACCAAGCCTGGGTCATATCAGTAAACCTTCCTTTGCCATCATTGATAAGAATATATCCGGAACATGGGGCCCCGTATTGCCCAATCTTAACCCGTTCACCGACAAAAAGGTCGATATCCCCATCCATGTCAACATCTGCTGCAGCAACCGCTCCTGTACTGATCCTGGTGTCATCGGCGGGCAGATTTTGACCGCTGGATTGAAAGACTCCTTTTCCATCATTCAAAAAAAGCCCATCAAACAAATAATCCGAGTATTCCGACAATTCCACTCCGCCACTTGCCAGATAAACATCCAGGTCTCCATCCTGATCAGCATCAAACAACAGGGATTTTATGTGTTCCGCTTCTTTTACAGCTTCAAAAGCAGGCTGTACCGGACCCTCAGCAAATTTTCCGCCAGCTTGTTGTAAATATACCTTTGTGGCCTGACCTTTAGGTCCGGGAATGACCAGATCAACCATTTGATCGCCATTTAAATCTCCCGTGCTGACACCGGGTCCGCTGGTACTCATCATATGGTAATTGAGCCTCTCCCGGTTGAAGTCCACATACTCATTTTCATAGTGGCGGTAAGTCAGTATTCCTGATTCTTCAGTCAAAAGAGGATTTTTCTCCTCAACTATCAATGTTTCTTGCGCACTTTTTGCGTCACCCTCCTCCACATTAAGGATTTGATTAGCCAAAATGTTTTTCAGATGAGTCTCTTTTCCTGACGGCCAAAATACATCAATATCAATTACTTTTGCTTGTCCAAGCCCAATATGCAGCCTCCTGTCCATGGATGACTGAAATCCCCTGACCGGCTGGCTTTCATAGTATTGCATGCCAGATGTATCCCGAATATAAACCCTCGCCCCAACCGCCATAGTATTCTTGCCTTTTCCTTTTAGTACCAGGGTGATGAAGTTGTTTTTGCCTTTTTCCTCACTCTTGTTCCGATACACAAAACAGGGCATATTGACATTGTTGACTACCAAATCAAGATCTCCGTCATTATCCAGATCTCCATAAGCGCTGCCATTGGAAAATCCCGGAGTTTGAAGACCGCTCTGTTTCCAGTCTAGAAACTGAATACCGTCACTGTTTCGGAACACCCGATTTGGTACAGGGTTTGAAGGAATGATTTCGATTAGTTTTTTATAATTCACGCCGTTATCCTGAATCATTGAAGCCATGACTGACTCACTTGCCACATACTGTAAATAATCTTGATTCGTCAGATCACGGTAAATACCGTTTGCTATGAACAAGTCCTTTTTGCCGTCATTATCCATGTCAAAAAACAAGGCACCCCAACTCCAGTCAGATGCTTCTACACCGGCAAGCCTTGCCACTTCACTGAATGTCCCATTGCCCCGATTGAGTTGCAACATATTGCGGGTAAATTGATGATGGTAGCCGTTTACTATACCATACTGATATCTGTCCCAGTCCTCAAATGTAGTGACTGTCTTCAATCTTTCATACGAAGAAGGGAGCATTTCTGTTACAAAAATATCGTTGTAACCATCGTTATTGATGTCTGCCATGTCAGCACCCATCGATGCTGCACTGATGGATGGCATCT